>NZ_JBLFEO010000050.1:0-5325 GCF_047345505.1 Maribacter aquimarinus
CACAAAATAAAAAAACTAACTCAAACAACTTTCTTTGTCTCATTTCTTCGTTCATTGATTGCACCACGCACCCATCAAGGCGGTGGCAAAAAAACCGAACCGTTTCTAATATCCGGGGTTTTGCTCCAAATTGACATTGGCGTCCATTTCCCTCTGGGGTAGGGGATACAACTCGTGGAAAGGTTCTGCATTCTTACCACGTGCTACAGCATTGGAAATAAGCTTCCCATGCCTAATCAAATCTTGTCTCCTTTTGCCTTCTGAAAACAGTTCCCACCCACGTTCTGCCAAGATATGGTCCCTTAGTGCCTCAGTGGAGGAAAAATCGGCCAACTGAAGTAAGCTTGCACCCGCTCTCTGCCGCACTTGGTTAATGAGTTCAATGGACTCCGCATTAGGTCCATTGATTTCATTGAGCGCCTCTGCCCTACTCAACAGGATGTCGGCATATCGAATAACAGGTTGGTCGTTCCCGCTCCATCTGGCATTGGCATTCGGGTCCGGTACATACTTAAAACTTCTGGCGTTATCCAGTGGGTTTCCATTCTCATCCTCCACCAACTGCACCAATTCGCCGTTAATGTCGGTAAACTCCCTTAAGATCAAATTGAGTCTGCGGTCATTGGGCTCAAAGGAATTTACAAAAGATGTCAATGTCCTGAACTGTGCCCCAAAATTTTCCCAGTTGGGCTGTATGGGAAACCTGGGCGGGAAGGCGTGCGGCATATAAACGTGCCCCTCCCCGGGCTGCGCCTCGGCCGGATGAACATATATAAATTCGTCATTGTCTTCGTTGTCCACGGAAAACAACGTTTCAATATCGGGAAACAACTGATAGACCCCAAGGTCAATGACCTCTTGGGCGGCATTGGCACTGTTCTGCCATTGTTTCGCGTGCAGGTAAACCTTGGTGAGCAGGGAAAGTGCAGCACCCTTGGTTACCCTGCCCCTTGCGTTGACCGTAACGGGAAGATTCTCAGCCGCTCGGTTCAATTCTGAAATCAAAAATTCCAACATCTCGTCTTCCGATGATCTGGTCACCTCAAATTCCAATGATTCGGTTGTCGTGACAAGGGGCACCGGCCCAAAAAAATCATAAAGACGAAAATAGGCGTCGGCCCTAATAAAAGCGGCCTCGGCTGAAAACCGCGCAACCTTTTCCTCAGAAAGTGTGGTAACGTTACCAATATTGTCCAGCAAGGAATTGGCATTTCTAATGGCACGGTAGTATCTGTTCCAAATTCCAGCAAGGATACCTTGTGCCGGGTCCCATTCGTAATTAACGTACAAGATGGCGGTGCGCTCGAAACCACCACCGCTCTGAGTGGCAATATCCGTGGGGAACTCTCCCAGGGTAAAGTACATGTCCCTGCCAAAGAAGCTGGTGGTGTGCAGCTCATTGTAGGCACCAATCAACACTCTTTCTATTCCCTGTTCGGTTTGGAGAAGGTCACCAGGATCAAACTCTGTAAACACTTCTTCTTCTAGATAATCATTGCAACCACTAAAAATGAGCATTACAACAACCATTAAGCTTCCTTTCAGATATGTCTTGGTATTTTTCATAAAGGTTTTTTTTTGATTGATTAAAATCCAACGTTAAGACCAAGTCGAAATGTACGGTTCAGAGGAAAACTATTGTAAGAGGTCCTGTTTACACCGGTTCCAGAAGCGTTGGCATCTGGATCGTATCCAATAAAATCGGTAATGGTAAAAAGATTGTCGCCAGCCAAATAAACCGATAGATTGTTTATAAAATCCACCTTGTCCACTGGAACCTGATAGCTTAGGGTAACCGTCTTTAAACGAAAGAAGGAAGCATCATTAACGGTGAATGAATTTACTGCAGTGCCTCCCCCGTACGAACTTGGGTTTACGCCAGAGGGAAACCTTGCGTCTGGGTTGTTGGGAGTCCAACGATCTAAATACTGCTCGGCAATTCTGTTTCTATCAAAATTGATGGGATATAATGACTCCAAAACATTGTTGTTCAAAGCCTCGATGCCACTAACGCCAATAAAAAGGACATCCAGACCAATTCCCTTGTACTCGAACCGATTGTTTATTCCATAGGTAAGATCCGGCAAGGGTTTACCAAGCACCACCCTGTCTTCGGGGGTTATGGCACCATCGCCATCCGTATCCCTAAAAATGGGATGCCCTGGTTGGGCAGAGGGTTGGGCAGAGTTGGCGATATCGTCTCCTTCCTGAAAAATCCCCTCTACCTCAAAACCATAAAAAGAACCGAGCGCTTCACCTTCTCTAGTTAAGATAAAATTACTGGTAAAAGTACCTATATTACCACTTATGATTTCGGGCAAAAAATCTGGCAGCCGGGTTACCTGGTTGTTCAAGGTCGCCAAGTTGACAGCGGTGGTCCATTTAAACTCCTTATCAATGTTCACCGACTCCAAAAAGACCTCCACGCCCGTATTCCGAACCTCACCGGCATTTACCCTAACATTGGTAAAACCCGATGATCCCGGTACAGGCTGACTGAACAATTGATCTCGTGTGGTTTTGTTGAAATAATCAATGGAACCGCTCAAACGCCCATTGAAAAATCCGTAATCCAAACCAATATTGTATTCCTCGGAGGTTTCCCACCGCAAGTTACTGTTGGGAATACGTGCCGGTGCCACACCCTGTACCAAGGCATTGCCCAGAACGGCATTTCCTGAGGCCACAAAAGTCTGGATGGTTTCAAAATTGCCAATGGCTTGGTTGCCCAACTGACCAAAACCCAATCTCAGCTTCAGGTTACTGATCGCTTTTGAATTTTCCAAGAACGATTCGTTGGATATTCTCCAAGCCAAGGAAGCCGAAGGGAAGATAGCGTACTTGTTGTCGTCCGCAAATCTTGAGGTTCCGTCCGCCCTAAAAGAGGCGGTAAGAAGGTAGCGATCGAACAAGGTATAGTTTACACGCCCAATAAAAGAGTTCAAGCGGTTAACAAACCGACCGCTGGACACATTGTCTCCCTCGTCCGCGTCCCCACTTTGCAATAAATTGGTGCCGGTCACATCAGATAGAAAACCTTGGCTCGAAGACGTCGCAAACCTATTGTCAAACTCTTCAAAGGTTATTCCTCCCAGGAAGGTAAGGGCATGATTTTCATTGAACGTTTTGTTATACGTTCCAAAAAGCTCCGCAAGCCAATGATTCTGCTCATCCGTTCTTATGGAACCGATGCCACCGGCACTTAAACCGTTGGCTGTTTCCGTGCTGTTATAAAAATCCCTTCTACTGGTAAGCATATCTAGCCCCAAGCGGCCTGTAAGCGTAAAGTCCTTGAAGATGTTGTAATCCACACTGATGGTTCCGAAAGATCGGTTGGCCGCTGTTTCATCGCCAACGCCGTTCACCAAGGCCAAGGGATTTTCCAAAGTAATGTTGTCGCTACGGGGAAAACGCCCATCCTCTCCACGAGTCGCGGGTATGGTGGGGTCAAATTGCAACGCTGTGTTTATGGGTCCCGCGGACTCATTGGCAGCGTTGCTGCTCAATATCCTTTGTGTAACATTCCGGTTCACATTCACGTTGAATTTGAAAGTGAACTTGTCACTGGCCTTGATTTCTTGGTTGTAGCGCACGTTATAACGTTGAAACCCAGATCCCAAAACAATACCGTCCTGATCCAAATGATTTAGGCCCAGGTAGTAGTTGGAATTTTCCGTACCGCCCGAAATGGACATCTGATGGTTCTGAACAAAGGCTGTTCTAAAAACCTCGTCCTGCCAATCCGTTCCCTGTCCAATGGCATCGATTTCTGCTTGGGTAAACCGGGGTTGCTGCCCCCCATCAACAGCGAGGTCGTTGAGTACTTGGGCATATTCCCTGCCGTTAAGCATCTCTATTCTTTGCGCCACGTCCTGCGTACCAATGTAGGTACTGTAATTTACCTTGGTGGCTCCGGCTTTGCCTTTCTTGGTGGTAATCAAAATAACGCCATTGGCAGCCCTTGTACCATAAATGGCGGCGGCAGAGGCATCTTTGAGCACCTGAACCGACTCAATGTCCTCTGGACTCAAGGCTTGGGTGGGAGCCCCTGGCAAGCCATCTACAACAACCAATACCTGGTTGGAACTATTGATGGAGCCCGCACCCCTTACCCTTACGCTGATGGCCGCTCCCGGGGCAGAGCTGGACTGGCTTACATAAACCCCCGCCGCACGACCGTTCAATAACTGCAGTGCAGAATTATTGACCCCTTGGGTAAAATCCTCTTCTTGAACGGAAGCTATTGCCCCGGTCAGATCATTTTTCTTCTGGGTGCCGTAGCCCACCACCACCACCTCATCGAGCCTGGCGGCGTCCTCTTTCAATTGCACGTTGATGGATGTCTGGCCCGCTACCGGAATCTCTTGCGAAAGAAAACCGATATAGGAGATGACCAAAACGGCATCATCATTGGACAGGGTGATGGTAAAGTTGCCATCAAAATCCGTTTGGGTACCGTTCATTGTGCCCTTTTCCAAAATACTGGCACCGGGCAAGGGTTGTCCGTTGCTGTCCAACACCGTACCGGACACGGATTGCTGCACCTTTAGGGCCCCCTCGCCGGCAAGGGAAACACCCGAAAAAGAGAAAGCCAAGGGAGGTAGCGCTCCTTTGCCATTGGCCAGTAAGGTGTTGCCCGTGACCAAGCAGGCCACCAGGGCGAACAGGACGGGAGCGGAATGGAGTTTAAACAAATGCGTGCGCAATGGATACCTGTTTCTCATAACTTCTTTAGGTTGTTGGTTTTTCCGGTCGGTAAAAAAAGGTCATCCAAAAACATAGATAAAGTGCGATAAGATTTGTTTTAAAGAAAAAAATGAATCCGAACTTAAACAAGCCCCATTTTTACAAAAAACACATCTACAAAAGCCCCGCTATTGGAATTTAAACCAGTTTTTTAACATAACATTGTCAAAATTAAAGAAACATTAGTAAAAAGAACATAGACAAAAAAGACTTTAATATGGACAAAATAACTATATAGGACTATGGATTGGCAATAACTAATAAAAATACGAATGCCATTGAGTACATCTTGGTAACCAAGAACCACCAATTCCACTATTTCCCATTTTTTAAGGTTGGTCTGCGATTGGCGCAAAACACTGCCGCAAATTGCTTTTATCGTGAGACCCCTGGGGATAGAAAGAAAAAATGCCTGAACGGCACGCTTAAAGACAAGTCGCGGTTTTGTTCACCATCAATCCTTTGTCACCTTACTTTGCCACCAGTCTTCGTTGGGTTGATATTCCTTTGACAAAAATTCCATTCGCTGGGCCTCGAGGCTGGGCAACAGGACTTCCACCCGCTCCCGATGCTTCTTTT
>NZ_JBLFEO010000051.1:0-4984 GCF_047345505.1 Maribacter aquimarinus
TACGCCGTTGGCGGACAGCGCGACGGGCCTGCCTTCCCTATCGTTGCCATTGAAGAGCCATTGCACCGGACGCTCCGCCGCAAGATAGATCCGTATACCGCGGATGAGCAGGTCGCAAAGCGGAACATAGCGGTCCTTGCGGCCCTTGCCCTGGCGGATATGGAGCCGTTTCCTGTCCATGTCCACATCCCTGATGTGCAGGTTGCGCAGCTCGGCGTTGCGAAGACCGCAACCATAGAGCAGCGCCAATAGTAAACGGTGCTTCTGTAGCCTGGGGGTTTTTAACAATAGCTTTACCTCTTCCCTGCTCAGGACCACGGGGAGTTTCTTGGGCCGCTCTATCGAGGGAAGCGCCACCCGGTGCTCGGGCAGCCCATAGATGCGGTACAGGTACCGAAGACCATGGACGGTATGCTTGAAAAAACTCTCCGAAGGGGTTTTGTGACGCCTTTTTTGATGGTGCAGATAGTCCAAGACCTGTTCCCTGTCCAATGAAAGGGGGCCGCACTTGAAGTGCATCGCCATGTGCGCAAGACAACGGGCATAGTTGGCAAGGGTGCTCTGGCTCTTGCCCGAGAGCTCAATGGAGCGCTCCAATTTTTGGAAGTTCAGGGCAAACTCGGGAACCTCGATGCAGGCCCGCTCGATCAGGGTACTACTTTTTTTTCATAATTTCAAGGTGTTAAGATTAAACAGTTCTTAAAGGTAGTGAATGGTGAAGACTTGAAGCTACCTTTAGGTTTAGTTCAACAATGTGTATAATTCATTGCTAGTAAAAGCCTACTTACGAAAGTCCTCGCGGACTTTCTATCTGTGATTTATTTGCTAACTTTAGTGCTTAAACACGCAACGAAATCATACACTAGACCGTTCTACGCAATTTGACCAAACCAACGAAATGAATGAAATTAAAATGTCTTTGGTGTCTCAATGAAGAGCCGAAAGTTACCTTTAAGAAAAAAGCTCACACCATCCCTAAATCATTAGGCGGACAGAATTACAACAAAAATGTTTGTGACGATTGCAATTCGTTTTTTGGAAATAAACAAGAGGTAAACTATTCGATTGAAGAAGCTTTAAAGGAAACTTTCAACATTACTCGGAGAAGATTAATGATGGGAACCAAACAAAAGCGTCAAGTCGGTAGGTTTAAATCAAGATTTTTTGACATTAAAGAGCGGAACGGAAAGCCGAGACTTGTTGTTAAACCTTCATTTCGATTAAACACATCATTTCAAAGAGAATTGAGCCATTATTTTAAGCGAGGACTTTACAAAATGTACTTGGAGGAAATGAATAGGCAAACTGGCAAAGGGTTTGAGCCTAAATATGATGTTATCAGAAATTTTGCAAGATATGGATTAGGAACTGCGACAGTCTTATATTTTACCAGAGTCGCTGGAATAATGCTTATGATGGACAGAGAAGCGGAAACACCTATCCTATTCTTTGACCGAATGAAATACTTATATTCTAACGAACAGTTTGTTGAAATCGAATTTCTTGGACACGTTTTTGGCTTTCCGATAACGTTATTTACAAAATCTGATTTTGATAATTACATAAAAGAATCTTTAAAAGAAAAACAGGGACTTTTTAAGGAGGCAAATGTGATAGATAAATTGACTGACGTAGATTTGACTTTAAGAATAATGAATGAATAAAAACTGCGTAGAACAACGTGTATAGCTCATTGCGGCTGAATTCCTAATCGGAATTCATTGCAATTTGCTATCTTTCGGTTACGGCGGAAAATCATAGCTGATTTTCCGCAACGAGCCATACACAAAACCGTTAGCAAACATATTGCCAGAAATTTCCAATCAGGGTGCAATCGAGACGAATAGTTTAAAAAAAAAAAGGAGCATGGCTCGGGCAGGGCCGCGTTTTTAAAATGGTTTCTTCGGGCCTGGTCCATTGCCCATCTCCGGGCATTTTAGGGAAAATGGGCTTGCCAAAGTTCCGCACTGGCCGACCTGACACTCCAGCGGGATCGTTGCGCAGGACGACCTGCGGCTTGTCCGCAATAGCTCGGGAAAGCTCCGCCGGCCAAAAACGCTTGCCCGCAAACTACGGTTGACCGAAAAAAGAAACCATTTTAAAAGGGTAGGGGACTTCCATAAATGTTCCGGTGCCAGGGCCAAGGTCGGCGCGGCAACACGTTCGCTAACAATATGTATGATCAATACGGGGCGATTTTCCGGTGGAAAATCCACGCATTTTTAGTATGTTTAGCGTACGGGCCGAAATCCTGCGGATTTCAAGGCCGTACTGATCATACATTTAACGTTAGCATTTATTGTGAAAAAGCATTTCATTGGATTTGAAAATTCCGCAAAATGGGCTTTCTAGTAATTAACCGCCAAAATATTTATACAATGAAAAAAATGAACTTTCTGGAAATCAACGGGTTGGTTTTAATCGTAATCGGATTTATTCTCATGATATTGAACGGCCGAATCGAGGACAGTTTTTTTTCAAAGGTTGCCGGGAGATATGAACTTTTCTATTGGGGCGGAATAGTTATTTGGGCGGCGGGATATATGATAAAACAGGGGAAGAAAAAGAAACAAAAATAACTGCGGACTTTTGAGCAAGTTTGTGCAGATGGACTTTACTCGGGTGGACTAAAAAATATAGAACTACGCAAAGGTAACGGCACAATCGTGCGGAAACAACAAATGCTAACAAAGGCTAAAATTCATTGCTTGCGGATTTCCTAAACGGAAATCACGCGCAAAAAGCTATCTTTAGGTTCGGCTGGATTGTCCTTCGGACGAATCACAGCAACGAACCTTAGCCCAACCGTTGTGAGCAAGCTAAAAGAACCGAACGAAAATGAAACACGGAAATATAATTGTCTTTGGAGCAAGTAGCGGACTTGGAAAAGCAGTTGCTGAATATTTGGCAGACAAATGCGAAAACCTATTTACTGTTTCCAGAAGAGACCCGAAAGTTGGAAATTGGATTAAAACGGATTTGACCAAAAACGAAGAAATAATCCAACTGGCTAAAGGACTTGAGAAAACCAAAATAGACGGACTATTATATCTTGGCGGGACTTGGGAGGAACACGCTTTTACATCCGATTATGATTTCAAAACCAGTACTGACCGGGATATTGACAACGTAATATCAGTCAACTTAATTGCACCAATTAAGGTGGTAAAGTATTTACTTCCAAACCTTGAAAAATCTGAGAATGCAAAAGTCGTTTTTATGGGAGCTTTATCTGGATTAGACAACTTTCCAAGTCCTGAAGTGGCTAATTCTTCTTCCAAATTCGGATTACGTGGAGCAGTACATTCGTTGAGACAAACATTGAACTCTTATGAAATTGGTGTTACAGTCATAAACGCAGGGAATATCGGTACGCCAGAAGTTTTACAGGACTTGAAAAACTCAAATCTTGACGAGTCAAATGCGATACCAATAGCCGACTATCTAAGAATTATTGAATTAATCTTGACTTTGAGTAAGGATACAACAATAAAAGAAATAGACTTACCCAATACGAAAGGGAAAAGTGCATAAAAAAGCCAGCTCACAACATTGTATAAACGTAATGCGGGCTAAAGTGCTAAAATTGAACATATTGAATATTAACAAACTAAAGGTACAACCGAAAGCGTAGTGCTTTTAATCCCGCACTACGTTTATACGTTACCGTTGGCAAAAATAGCTCATCAAATAAGTTCGCTATTCTTTTTTCGAGTTTGTAATGCGTATAAATTGCTGAATATTGAGCAAATGGACTTACCAAAACGCCCCCGAAGTATCGGGAGTTGCGCTAATGGACTTTTTAGCTAGTTTGCGCAAATGGACTTTTTACTCGAACGTGTTACAGAACGTTCCGATCTGCGCAATCGAATTGTAATCGTTCCCCAATCGTGGCGCAATCGTTACGTAATCTGCGCAAAGAGCCTGTGCTTACTCGAACGTATCGCAACTTTTGCCAACAATGCCTAAACGTAATGCGGGGTTTTGGGCTAAATCGAAAGGTCTGCGTATATTTATGATGTCGCTAAATCTTTGGGATTTAGCTTTGGACAAAAAAAAGAAAAAGCAAAACCAAAAGCTTTAGCTTCGTGCGCAGACGGAAACGAAAGGTTTCCTTGCCCCCGCACAACGTTTAGCCGAACCGTTGGGTGTAATTTATCAGCCACATCCGAAAATTTGAATATTTACCAAAATTTGGTATATTTGAATAAATCCGAATCGGAATGAAAAACACATCAATATCTTTAGGAAATTATTTTGACCAGTTTGTGCAAACACAAGTATCTGCTGGACGATACAAAAACGTTAGCGAAGTAATCAGAGCTGGACTTCGACTATTGGAAAATGAGGAAAGTAAAGTAATAGCGTTAAGAAACGCAATTCAAGAAGGAATTGACAGCGGAATTGCTCACGATTTCGACCCGAAAAAAAATCTTGAGGAATTAAAAGCCAAACACAAAAAGAATGGCTAAATATGAACTGACCAATAAAGCCGTAGCGGACTTGAACGGAATTTGGGAATATACGCTCGAGAATTGGTCTGAAAATCAAGCTGACAGATATTACAATATGCTTCTTGATATTTGCCAAGATATAGCTGACAATCCAGAATTAGGAAAAAACTATGACGGAATAAAAACTGAACTTTTCGGACTAAAAGCAAACCGACATATAATATTCTATAGAAAATCGAATGTGAATCCTATTGAAATTACCAGAATTTTACACGAACAAATGGACTTGAAAAAACGAATAAGCGAATAATAAAAACTACACCCAACATTGTGTATAATTCATTGCTATTTATAGCCTACTTACGAAAGTCCTTGCGGACTTTCTATCTATGATTTATTTGCTAAATTAGGGCTTGCTGATTTTCTATCAACGGGAACGTAAGATATTAACAATCAGCATTTTATTTTTGAACAATCGACGAATTCCGTTGTACAAGTGCACGGGTTTCCGTAACTTAGGGTAACATACC
>NZ_JBLFEO010000052.1:0-4229 GCF_047345505.1 Maribacter aquimarinus
TGTCGTCCTGCTTTTTTTCATCACGGGAAAAAATGCGTATTTCCTTAATGTCCGTCTCCAAGAAACGGTTCAGTACGGCATTGCCAAAAGAGCCGGTGCCGCCGGTAATGAGAAGGGTTTTGTCTTTGAACATAAGATGTTTTTCAGTTATAAGTCCTGATGCTGCCTCAACTTGTCTGGGTCTATTTTTTAATCCATTATGAAAACGGTACAGTTGTTAATAAATTGTTCCTTTTTTGGAGGACCCTTTAAAAGTGTTGGTTTTTTTGCCCAGGTTTGTCGCATTTCTTAATGGTTTGCCCGAGGCGGGATTTCCCGAGTATGCTGCCTTGTCCACTACTTTTCTGCCCATACATTGAAATCAAGGTTGCGGTGCTTGTGGCAGGTTCCCTAAGGAAAGGGTTGTCTGGCGGTCAAAGCCAAATGCCTGGCCCATGGTGCGGGGCAATGCCAAAAGGTCCAGTGGGTTTTTGGGCCAAAGTGCCAAACCAAAACCGGCCAACCGTGCCCATTTAAGGTCAAGAATGCCACCCGATCTCCAAATTCCAATCACATCCGAACAAAAATTTAATTGACCATGCGCCTTACCCGTGGATATCTTTATGCGAGGAAGGGATAAAGTTCCCATCCGTCTAAAGAAGATTGGGTCTCCACGAAATTTACCAAGCATTTGGACCGGTTAAAGACCTTGGCTTCTATGCGTTCTGTACTTCGCCATTGTTCATAATTTATGTCTTTTTACATAAAGTGAAGGAAAAAGCACCTTGAGGTAGCCTACCAAAAAAACAATGGGCAATCTTAATGGGAAATTTCTTCGATTGTAGGCAAGGTTGGATTTAAAATCCAATGATAAAGGACTGTATAACATTTTCAAACGCTCTTTAAAGGAAAGACTTGGAAATTTAATATAGGGGTTGGTGTGGTCATTACTGCAATTGCCAAGATAATGGGGTGCTAAGAGCACGGGCAGGTTCTTTTTTTTGGCCATTAAGGTATAATCAAAGTCGGCCAATCCATGAACAAATTCATCAGATAGGATACCAATGGTATCCACCACATTTTTGCTTACCCACATAATGTTGGCGTTACCCAGTTCACAGCTCTGGGGATTAACACCATTAGGCACTACTTTGATATAGCGGGCTAAAAATTTATTGGTAAAAACATGACCACCGTAACTGTAATTTTGGGTTTCCCCATCAAGGGTGGCACCGCAGTATATCCCTCCTTTTTTGAATTCTTTTAAGCAATATTTGTGTGTACTCAAAAAATCTGTGAAGGTATTTGCAAACATATTGGTGTCGTCATTTAACAATAGGTATGCGTCATGGTCACCCTTTAATGCCTCCTGCCAAGAATTGCGCATTCCTCCTGCCCAGTACAGGTCTCCGGTTCCCTGTAAGATCTTTGTTTCGGGATACATCTTTGCAACGGCTTCGGCAGTGCCATCGGAGCACCCATCGTCCGTGAGATAAACATTCAGTGCAATCTGGTCTTTCTCCTTTTCCTGTGCGGCAAACAAATGGGACAGTGCCTTCAAGGTCTTTTCCCTGCGGTTAAAGCAGGTTAACAAAACAGCAATATGGTACATCTTCTAAAATTTGTTGATATTGTTTGTGTTCTATGACAGATGGGTTCTTTTGTAAACGTTAAGGGTTGGCCCAAAATAATGTTTGGTGATGGGCCAAATGATCAAAGATGGAGTGCCAGATATCATATGTGCCGCTAGGTACCATGGCTAAAATGAATTTTACTGATTTTCATTGTACCACTTATAAATCTTCTCAATGCCTTGCCCCAAGGTAATTTTATGTTTCCAACCTAGGGCATTCAGTTTGGAGACATCAGTGAGTTTTCTCATTGTACCATCCGGTTTGGTGTCGTCAAAAATAAGCTTGCCCTGAAAGCCCAGTTTGGTTTTAATATCTTCTGCAAGTTCAGCAATGCTTATTTCCTGGCCCGTACCAATGTTAATGTGTGTGTTTCTCACCTCAGTGGAATGCTTGGGGTATGTATCCATAAAGTTTATGTTCTCCATGATGAACACACAGGCATCTGCCATATCCTCGGACCATAGGAATTCCCGCTTGGGCGCTCCGCTGCCCCAAATGCCCACACCGACCTCACCCGAAGGTGCCTGGGAGATACCATACTTTTTCAGTATGCTCCGCTTTTCTTGTTCTTTTCGGCTCCCATCCACCCCTTCAATGGGCAAACGGTCCAGGTCGTTGTCAATGGCTTTCCAATCCTGTTGTTCCAGTGCCTTACCCAAATGAATTTTGCGTATCAGGGCCGGCAGCACGTGCGACTTTTCCAAATCAAAATTGTCATTGGGCCCATAGAGGTTGGTGGGCATGACCGAAATGAAATTGGTGCCGTACTGCAGGTTGTAGCTCTCGCACATTTTTATGCCCGCAATTTTTGCAATTGCATAGGGTTCATTGGTATATTCCAGCGTGTCCGTAAGCAAATAGTCTTCCTGCATGGGCTGCGGACAATTTTTGGGATAAATACAAGTACTGCCCAAAAACAGCATTTTCTGCACTTGGTGCAGGTAAGACTGATGAATAACATTGTTCTGTATCATCAGGTTTTCGTGTATAAATTCTGCACGATAGTTGGTATTGGCCACAATACCGCCCACTTTTGCCGCGGCCAGGAAGACGTATTGGGGCTTTTCCGTTGCAAAAAATTGGGCCACTGCAGCGGTGTCGGTTAGGTCTAATTGGGAATGAGATCGGGATACGATATTATGGTAGCCCCTGCTCATCAGGTTTTTGACCAGGGCGCTGCCCACCAGTCCGCGGTGCCCTGCCACATATATTTTGGCGTCTTTATGCATGTTTACAGCTTCTTTGGTCCAATGAAGTTATTCAAAGTAGTTCAGGGTACGGTACCCGCCCTTTTTAAGATACTGGTCTTTTCGCATCAACATTAAATCGCTCTGCATCATATCCGCTACCAGTTCCTTGAGTTCGTACTCCGGGGTCCAGCCCAATTTTTCATTGGCCCTGGTAGGGTCCCCGATCAGGAGGTCCACTTCGGTGGGCCGGAAATACTTGGGGTCCACGGCAAGCACTTCTTTGCCAATAGGTAACTGATAGGCAGGGTCGTGACAGGCTTTGATGGTGGCTTTTTCATCCACACCTTCACCTGAGAATTGAAGCTCTATACCCACTTCATTGAAACTCATACGCACAAATTCACGCACGGCGGTGGTCTTTCCTGTGGCAATGACCCAATCTTCGGGTTCTTCTGCCTGTAATATCATCCACATCATTCGCACATAATCCTTGGCATGTCCCCAATCCCTTTGGGCATCCAAATTTCCAAGGTATATTTTATCTTGTAGGCCAAGGGCAATGCGGGCCGTGGCCCTGGTAATTTTACGTGTTACAAAGGTTTCCCCCCGGATGGGCGATTCATGGTTGAACAAAATACCGTTGCAGGCGTACATGCCATAGGCTTCCCTATAGTTTACCGTGATCCAGTAAGCATACATCTTTGCCACCGCGTAAGGACTCCGCGGATAAAAGGGCGTAGTTTCGGATTGGGGCACCTCCTGTACCTTGCCGTAGAGTTCCGAGGTACTGGCCTGGTAAATACGTGTTTTCTTTTCCAAGCCCAGTAAACGCACCGCATCCAAGATGCGCAGCGTACCTAGCCCGTCGGCATTTCCAGTATATTCGGGGACCTCAAAGGAAACTTGTACGTGGCTCATCGCCGCCAAGTTGTAAATCTCATCGGGTTGTATTTCCTGTATTAGACGAATCAGATTGGTACTGTCCGTCATATCTCCGTAGTGTAGGATAAAATTTCGCTGTGCAATGTGCGGATCTTGGTACAGGTGGTCTATGCGATCGGTGTTGAATAGGGACGAGCGTCGTTTAAGTCCGTGTACGGTATATCCTTTTTTAAGTAGAAATTCACTCAAGTAGGCCCCGTCTTGCCCGGTGACCCCGGTAATCAATGCTATTTTGCTCATGGTTATATATGGTGTATTGTGTTCGCTGTTTAATTTTTTATGGCTAACTGGTAAGGCTATTTAAAAATGGCTTAACAACCAGTTCCTTGGTTTAACCTTACGGTAAAAGAATAAAATGGATCATTTACAACAGGTTCTTTATGTAATCCAGGCTCAAGAGGGTGTCCTTCAGGCCTTGGTCGGTGAGCTGTTCCGTGTTGTGGGAGTGGTAGTCCTCTATCTGGCTCATGTCGGTTTCGCCCTC
>NZ_JBLFEO010000053.1:0-3175 GCF_047345505.1 Maribacter aquimarinus
TGGTATCTTGAGCAGTGCCAAAAAGAAGATGGTACTGCCGCTGCTCATGGCCCAAATGGGCCGACCGGCCCCCAAACAAGAACCACCGCCCATATTGCACCGAAAGTGCCCTAGGTGCAAAGAGGGCACTTTGGCAACGGTGTTCGTGTTCGACGGCAGGGGGCCGCCCAAGCATTGGATCAAGAAGCTGAAACAACAAGATGGAGACCCACAGATCAGAACGGCGTAATGGCCGTACGGGACACCTATGGCCCTAAGTGGACGTTTTGCCGAAAAATGCCCGATGGAGCTAGAGATTCAAGGCTCCGGATCGTGGAAAGTATGCCCACGCGGGTCAAGAATATCTAAAACCACAAAAGTATCGGCCCAGGTGCCGCTGCAAACCTCCCTTCCAATACAGACCAATCCCCATAGCAGAAAAAGGTACCAAGAACCCGGTGTAGTTCAACACCGCGTTCATGCTCGGTCGTACCGACCGCACGAACGCTTAGTTATTGTAGCCAGTTTTTCTCGGTACTGTTGTTTTATAACTCTAGTAAATTCTACTTTATCACGTCTTAATAATTCTATACCACCTTTATTTACAATAGTTGGATTAAAGTCTCTTAGATGATTGTCGCTCCAAATTCCCAATTCAACAATAATTGGTGTCATTGCCAAACCTTTCTCGGTTAAAAGATAGATGTTCGATTTATTATTGTTTGGAAGTTTTGTTTTAGTAATAATTCCAAACGCTTCAAGCTGTTTCAATTTTGTGGTCAGTATGTTGGTCGCAATTCCTTCATCACTTTCTGTAAAGTCCTTAAAGGTCTGTTTGTTTTCCATTAAGATTTGCTTCACAATCACCAACATCCATTTATCGCCTAGAATATCTAAAGCCGAAGTAAAAGGGCAATTGCATCTAAATTTTGTTTCCATTCTCTTTTATTCCTCTTAAAACGCACAAAGATAACAAAATATAATTTTCACTTGCACTTTGCAATTTATTTAAAATAATACTTGCATAATAAAAGTATTGTTATAATTTTGCTTGTGTTATGCAAGTAATATAAAAACGCACTAAATGAAAAAAGTATTAATGGTAGTAATGTTCGCAAGTGTATTTGCAAGTTGTAATTCAACTAAAACAAATTCAAATAGCGACAAATCAACACAAACTTCTAATTCAAAAACATTAAAAATGAACAAAAAAGAAACCGCTGTGGCTTTTGTACAAGCCGTAACCTCGCAAGATGTAGATAAAGTAAGAGCACTAGCCAATCCAGATTACATTCAACACAATCCATTTCTTCCCACAGGATTAGAACCTTTTATTCAACTGTTTCCTATGCTAAAAGAAAATGGAACCAAAGCCGAAGCAGTTCGTGTCATCGAAGACGGAAATTTTGTAGTGCTACATCAATTATGGACAGGTGCCAAGCCTTTTGGTGCAGATAAAATGGTGTCTTTCGATATTTTACGATTTGATGAGAATGGTAAAATAGCCGAACATTGGGATGCCCTGCAACCTTTTGTAGCACAAACAGCAAGCGGAAGAACTCAAGTAGATGGTGCAACTGATATTGTAGATTTAGACAAAACCGAAGCGAACAAATCCTTGGCAAAATCTATGGTAGAAGATATTTTAATGGGCAAAAATCCGAATAAAATTACCGATTACATCAGTGCCGAGCAATACGACCAACACAATCCTGCCATTAAAGATGGATTAAATGGAATAGTGGAAGCTGTTCAGTACCTCACTTCGCAGAATAATATGTTTCAATACACTAAAATCCACAAAGTATTAGGTGAAGGTAATTTTGTACTCACCGTGAGTGAAGGAAACTGGAATGGAACTACAAATGTATTTTACGATTTATTACGTTTTGAAAATGGTAAAGCCGTAGAGCATTGGGACGTTATACAAGAAATTCCAACCAAAAATTTAGCAAATGATAACGGAATGTTTGGATTTTAAAAACAAAAATAATTATGAAAAAAGCACTTATTATAAATGCACATCAAGAATATCCATTTGCCAAAGGCGAATTGAATAAAGAAATCGCCAAGCGTATTGGAAACTATCTAAAAAGTATTGGCTACGAAATTAAAACCACCACAATGAAAGACGAATGGAATACAGATGAAGAAGTGGATAAACATACATGGGCTGATGTCGTTGTTCTACAATCACCTACCAATTGGATGGGTTTTCCTTGGATTTTCAAGAAATATATGGATGAAGTTTACACCGCAGGTATGTTTGGTAAAATGAGTCAGAATGATGGAAGAACAGCAGAAAAACCAAAGAAAAATTATGGGGCTGGTGGATTAATGCAAGACACCAAATATATGCTGTCATTAACTTTCAATGCTCCAGAAGAGTCTTTTAACGACAAAAACGAATTTCTATTTGCAGGTAAATCGGTGGATGATTTATACTTTGCACAGCATATGAATTTCAAGTTTTTTGGTATGCAACCATTGCCAACTTTCGCTTGCTTTGATGTAATGAAAAATCCAAATATCGAGAATGATTTCAAAAGGCTAGAATCACATCTTGAGATTAATTTTAAAGAGTAGTTAAGATATCGTTTGATTAAAATACAAAATCACAAGGGTCTAGGTTCTTGTGATTTTTTTATCCGAAATTTTTGTTCAAATTGGCTACAACGGTCGTGGCTATGAGTAGTTGCGGTTTCGGGGGGGGGTTCTTTTTCAACTTTCTGGGGTTTTGATGCGGGGAATATTGTTTTATTATAATGGAAACCAAGCAATTACTTATAGCCGTTGTTGAACTAAACCTAAAGGTAGCTTCAAGTCTTCACCATTCACTACCTTTAAGAACTGTTTAATCTTAACACCTTAAAATTATGAAAAAAAAGTAGTATCCTGATCGAGCGGGCCTGCATCGAGGTTCCCGAGTTTGCCCTGAACTTCCAAAAATTGGAGCGCTCCATTGAGCTCTCGGGCAAGAGCCAAAGCACCCTTGCCAACTATGCCCGTTGTCTTGCGCACATGGCGATGCACTTCAAGTGCGGCCCCCTGTCATTGGACAGGGAACAGGTCCTGGACTATCTGCACCATCAAAAAAGGCGTCACAAAACCCCTTCGGAGAGTTTTTTCAAGCATACCGTCCATGGTCTTCGGTACCTGTACCGCATCTATGGGCTGCCCGAGCACCGGGTGGCGC
>NZ_JBLFEO010000054.1:0-3149 GCF_047345505.1 Maribacter aquimarinus
ATGATCAGTACGGCCTTGAAATCCGCAGGATTTCGGCCCGTACGCTAAACATACTAAAAATGCGTGGATTTTCCACCGGAAAATCGCCCCGTATTGATCATACATATTGTTAGCGAACGTGTTACCGCCCCGATCTTGGCCCTGGCACCGGACCCTTTTTAAATGTCCCCTGCCCTTTTAAAATGGTTTCTTTTTTCGGTCAACCGTAGTTTTCGGGCAAGCGTTTCTGGCCGGCGGACCTTTCCCGAGCTTTTGCGGACAAGCCGCAGGTCGTCCCGCGCAACGATCCCGCCGGAGTGTCTGGTCGGCCAGTGCCGGGACCTTGGCAAGCACATTTTTTCCCATTAGACACCCGGAGACGCAGAAAGAACCAAGCCCGAAGAAACCATTTTAAAAACGCGGCCCTGCCCGAGCCATGCTCCTTGTTTTTATCCGCTATCCGTCTCGATTGCGCCCTGATCGGAAATTTCTGGCAATATGTTTGCTAACGGTTGGGCTAAGGTTCGTTGCGGTGATCTGTCCGCAAGACAGTCCCGCCGAACCCAAAGTTAGCTTTTTGCGCAGGATTTCCTGCAAGGAAATCCGCAAGCAATGAACTTTAGGCTTTGTTAGCAAACGTGTTGCAGCGCAGACCTTGGCCGAAGCCCGAACCATTTATTTATACCCGGGCCCTTTTAAAATGGTTTCTTTTTTTCAGGTCCATCCAACCTAAAAAACGGACATTTTCGATTTTCGTTTTTGCCCTTACTTTGGCAAACAGTTCGCAAGTCCATCTGCGCAACAGTTGCGTCCGAGTAAAGTCCGTCCGAGCGAGAAACTTTGGCAAGCTTTTACTTAAATAAATACCTGAAGTTTTCTTAAAAACCGACCAAAAGAAACCATTTTAAAAATGCGGATTTACCCGAACCGAACTCTTATTATTTTAAAAAATATTCAGGAGAATTGCGAACCGATTTTTATTAAATGCAATATGTTTGCTAACGGGTTTGTATATGGTTTGTTGCGTGGTTAAAGCACTAAATTTAGCAAATAAAAGCGAACTTTTACCAAGCAAGTATAAATTGCAAATAGGCGAGTAGCAGCAATGAACTATATACGGTGTTGGCAAATCGTTTTTTAATTTTTTAACAAGTTGAGCATTTTATAGACAACGTTGCTATTCTTTTTTAGTTGCATCGCTATATTTTTTTAGGTTTCGTTAGTCCACAAAGCTGCTTGTAAGCCTCTGAAATTTTATGATTTAACCGACTAAACTGTTTTGTTTTTCACACAACATTTCGCAACAGAATTTTTAATTTTTTAAAGTTCTAACTAATCAAAAAGCTGCTATTCAATTCAGTATTTTATTGACTTAATCAACAAAACTCTATTTTTTTAAAGTGATATTGCTCCACAAAGCTGCCATTAAATTCCAGAACTTTTTGGCTTAACAGACCAAACTCAAATTTCTTTTATTTACAACGCTATGCAGCAGCAATTATACTTTTTTTAAAACCTCGCAAAAAGGCAAATAACAACGAATTTGCAAGTATAATTGGTGGTCGGCCAAAATGTTTGCCAACTGGTTTGTATATGGTTTGTTGCGTGGTTAAAGCACTAAATTTAACAAATAAAAATGAACTTTTCGCCAAGCAAGTATAAATTGTAAATAGGCGAGTAGTAGCAATGAACTATATACGGTGTTGGCAAATCGTTTTTTAATTTTTTAACAAGTTGAGCATTTTATAGACAACGTTGCTATTCTTTTTTTAGTGGCATCGCTTTATTTTTTTTAGGTTTTGTTGCTCCACAAAGCTGCTCTAAAGCTTCCGAAATTTCATGACTTAACCGACTAAACTGTTTTGTTTTTTCACACAACATTTCGCAACAGAATTTTTAATTTTTTTAGGTTCTATTGCTCCAAAAAGCTGCAATTAAATTCCATAACTTTTTGGCTTAACAGACCAAACTCAAATTTCTTTTATTTACAACGCTACGCAGCAAAAATTATATTATTTAAAAACCTCGCAGAAGTGCAGATAATAGCGAATTTGCAAGTAAAATTGGTGGTCGGCCAAAATGTTTGCCAACGGTTCGGCTAAGCGTAGTGCGGAGGCAAGGAAACTTTTCGTTTCCGTCTTTGCACGAAGCTAAAGCTTATTGTTTAGTTTTATTTTTTCTATTCTAAAGCTAAATCCATAAGATTTAGCGACTTCATAAATACACACAGACATTTCGATTGAGCCCTAAAGTCCGCATTACGTTTAGGAATTGTTGTAGTGCGTTTTTTCAGAGTTCTATATCCGTTATAAATTCGAGTGAGGAACCTTCTCTTAATTCCAAATTTTGAGTATTGTAAACCACTCCAGTTGGAGTATAGTAAGTTATATTACAGGGAATTTTAGTCAATTCTGCTAAAAAATCCAAGGTAACAGTTTCTGTATCGTTTAGTTTAATAACGTATTGAAAGGTCGATTCATTTGGTATAAATAATTCAATTGTATTATCAAACTCCCTAATTTCAGAATCAGGATTAGCAAATTCATTAGGAGGATTAAATCTGAAACCTACTCCATTTTGAAGTGTTATTTCTTCTGGGTTTACAGAACCATTTTCAATTAAATTATTACCGTTTGAATCAACTAATTTAATATATAAACTTGGAAATGCGGGGTCAAAAAGTTGACAATCAATACCATTATCATCATCATTCGAACAATTTGACAATAATATGCTTATTACAATAAGTATGAAATTTTTTTTCATAAATCTGTTTACTATTAGATACTGAATTTGCCTTATGGTTGTGTCAAATGCACTACAACGGCTCGGCTAAGAACAGTACGGGAGCAAACTAGCGTTTACCTTCCGTTCGGCAATTAGCCAAAACCTTTTGTTTTGGTTTTAATTTTTCCTTTTAAAATCCCAAAATCCAAATGTTTTGGCGGACTTCATAAAAATACGCAAACCATTCGGAAAACCCCGAAGCCCGTATTGTTTTTAGGCATTGTTGAACTAAACCTAAAGGTAGCTTCAAGTCTTCACCGTTCACTACCTTTAAGAACTGTTTAATCTTAACACCTTGAAATTATGAAAAAAAAGTAGTACCCTGATCGAGCGGGCCTGCATCGAGGTTCCCGAGTTTGCCCTGAACTTCCAAAAATTGGAGC
>NZ_JBLFEO010000055.1:0-2790 GCF_047345505.1 Maribacter aquimarinus
AAAGGCGGAGAACATTTTAAACAACAGGCCCAGAAAAAGGTTCGGGTACAGAACGCCCAACGAGGTTTTTGCCGCAGCAATAGAAAATCAGGGCATTGTTGCGTTTATGACTTGAATCCAGCTTCAGATGATGAAACCTTCGACAATTTTGTTGAAGAATTTGAAAATAGCTTTTCACGAAAAGCTATTAGGCAATTAAGGCGAACAATTGTTGAAAAACCAATTATAAACTTCTTCCTTGAAAAGGAACAAAGTCTTGACAAGGCTTTAAATATTTTCATAAGAATAAATAGTGGTGGGGAACCACTAAATTTTTCCGACCTATTAATGTCCATAGCAGTTGCCAATTGGACACAGAAAGATGCACGAAAGGAAATCCATAAATTGGTCGACACAATCCGAGATAAAGGATATTCTATTTCAAAGGATTTAATTCTAAAGTCGTTTTTGTATTTGCACAGCAAAGACATAAAATTCCGAGTAACTAACTTCTCAAAAGAAAATGCGAAAGAATTTGAAACCGAATGGGAACGAATTAGAGATGCAATTCTTTCAACCTTTGACTTGATAAAATCGTTTGGATTTACAGACTTCACTCTGACTTCAAAAAATGCTGTTATCCCAATAATTTACTATTTGTATCACAAGGGAATTTATAGAGATTATTCTAACAAAATTGAGTACAAGCAAGACCGAGAAAGTATTAAGAAATGGTTGCATATTGTACTAATAAAAAGGATTTTTGGAGGTACTTCCGACAATGTTCTTTCGCAAATGCGTAGAGCATTTACTGACAACATATCGGAAACTAAAATCAAAACTGAAATTTCAAATTTCCCTATTGACACAATTTTTAATCACATAAGAAAAGACACGAGCGTTGGAGAAGAATTTATTGAAGAAACATTATTTACCCAAATTGACAATCAATATGCTTTTTCAATTCTTTCGCTGTTGTATCCGAATTTGGATTATAAAAACAACAATTTCCATAAAGACCACGTTCACCCAGCTTCGACTTTCGGAAATTTAAGTGAAGACAACAAAGAGAAGTATGGTTGGATAACTTTTAACTCAATCTATAATTTGCAAATGCTTGATGCAAATGAAAATATGTCGAAAAACGACTTAAACTTAAAAGACTGGGTTGACAAAGAAACTAATGAGAATAACAAAGAACAATTTTTGAATTTACACATAATTCCAAATGTGGACTTGACATTAGAAAACTTTAGTGAATATCACGAAAAGAGAAAGGAAATACTAATGGACAAGCTGAAAACACTACTGAACTAAAAATAACTGGTGGCAACAATGTGTATAAGTAATAGCGGTTGAAGTGATAAAACAAAAGTATAAACATAAAACAAAGGTCAGTGCAAAACCGAAAGGTTAGTGAGTAAAAAACCGCTACTACTCATACACGTTACCGTTACCCAACATTTAACCAAAACCCAGAAACTGAATTGAATGGAAGAAAAAATTGAAATACCATTAAGCAAAAAGAAAATAATTTTACTTCTTTTAGCGGCAATTGCATTTGTTGCTGGCGGAATTTGGATTGCCACAAACCCAGAAAGATTTATTCCTAATATTTTTAAAATTACTAATCCTGAAATTATCCGAATTGGCGGAATTGTTGGAATTCTGTTTTTTGGAGCAGCTGGAATTTATGGAATTAAAAAACTATTTGACAAAAAAGTTGGACTGATTATCGACTCAAACGGAATTACAGACAACTCAAATGCATCAAGTATTGGACTAATAGAATGGAATGATATTTCGGACATAAGAACAAAGCAAGTTATGTCAACAAAATTTCTTCTAATTGACATTGTGAACCCTGAGAAATATATCGGAAAAGCAAAAAATGGAATACAATCAAGACTTATGAAAGCTAATATGAATATGTACGAAACACCTCTTTCGATTACTTCAAATACGCTGAAATATGATTTTGGAAAACTTGAAAAATTAATAAAAATTGAATACAAAAAAAATAAAAACGTTGGGTAACACCGTGTATAATTAATGGCTAGTTCTCGCCTACTTACGAAAATCCTTGCGGATTTTCTATTCGGTTTTTATTTGCTAAATTCCGTGCTTGAAACACGCCACTAATCATACACAACAACGTTGTAGCACATTTGAGAAAAAACCTGAATCAATGACGAAAATTAGAATAGAACGAAATTCTGAATGGAATAATAAAGCTCGTGAAATCGGAATTTATATTGACGGAGAAAAAGTCGGAACAATAAATGACGGAGAAACTCAAGAATATGAAGTTGAAAATGGAAAACACGAGATTTTTGCAAAAATAGATTGGTGTAGAAGTCCAAAAATTGAGCTGAATATAGCCGAAAATGAAACTAAAACTATAAAGTTAAGCGGATTTAAATATTCCAAATGGATTTTACCAGCTTTACTTGGAATTATGCTGTTCTACTATCTTGGAAAATATGCTCTGAATATTGACTTGAACTTCTTAATTTGGATTATGGCAATAGGATTTTTATATCTAATTTATTATATAACATTTGGAAAAAATAGATATTTAATATTAACCGAAAAGGAAAATAAAAACGTGCTACAATAACTAAGCATTCGTGCGGTCGGTACGACCCAGCATGAATGCGGTGTTGAACTACACCGGGGCGTTGGTCTCTTTTTCTGCTATGGGGATTGGTCTGTATTGGAAGGGAGGTTTGCAGCGGCACCTGGGCCGATACTTTTGTGGTTTTAGATATTCTTGACCCGCGTGGGCATACTTTCCACGATCCGGAGCCT
>NZ_JBLFEO010000056.1:0-2358 GCF_047345505.1 Maribacter aquimarinus
TACGCCGTTGGCGGACAGCGCGACGGGCCTGCCTTCCCTATCGTTGCCATTGAAGAGCCATTGCACCGGACGCTCCGCCGCAAGATAGATCCGTATACCGCGGATGAGCAGGTCGCAAAGCGGTACATAGCGGTCCTTGCGGCCCTTGCCCTGGCGGATATGGAGCCGTTTCCTGTCCATGTCCACATCCCTGATGTGCAGGTTGCGCAGCTCGGCGTTGCGAAGTCCGCAACCGTAGAGCAATGCCAATAGCAAACGGTGCTTCTGTGGCCTGGGCGTTCTCAAAAGTAGCTTTACCTCTTCCCTGCTCAGGACCACGGGGAGTTTCTTGGGCCGCTCTATCGAGGGAAGCGCCACCCGGTGCTCGGGCAGCCCATAGATGCGGTACAGGTACCGAAGGCCATGGACGGTATGCTTGAAAAAACTCTCCGAAGGGGTTTTGTGACGCCTTTTTTGATGGTGCAGATAGTCCAAGACCTGTTCCCTGTCCAATGACAGGGGGCCGCACTTGAAGTGCATCGCCATGTGCGCAAGACAACGGGCATAGTTGGCAAGGGTACTTTGGCTCTTGCCCGAGAGCTCAATGGAGCGCTCCAATTTTTGGAAGTTCAGGGCAAACTCGGGAACCTCGATGCAGGCCCGCTCGATCAGGGTACTACTTTTTTTTCATAATTTTAAGGTGTTAAGATTAAACAGTTCTTAAAGGTAGTGAACGGTGAAGACTTGAAGCTACCTTTAGGTTTAGTTCAACACCGTATATAGCTCATTGCTGGTCAGGTGCTTAATCAAAAGAAAGTGAACAAATTAAAGGTCATTGTTAAACTGAAAAGTAGTTGTATAAAACCCGCTACTGCGCTTATACGAGACCGTTACCTGTAATGCGAGCCAAAATTCATAAAGTTTCCATATAATTCAACTTTTTGATTATCTTTGTTTTCGTAATTGAATACAAAAGCTGAATGAACAGAAGATTTGAAGTCGTTTTTCTCGAACAAGCGATTGATTTTTTAGATAGTCTCGATTTGAAAACAAAAGAGAAAATCTATTACAATATTGACAAAGCCAAACTCGGACTTGACCCTAAGCTGTTCAAAAAACTGACTGATGATATTTGGGAATTCAGAACAAAATATGGTGGATTGCAATACAGGCTATTTGCATTTTGGGACAGAACTGACAAATCCGAAACGCTCGTGATTTCAACACACGGAATTGTCAAAAAAGTAAGTAAGGTACCGAAAGCCGATATTGACAAAGCGGAACGAATTAGAAAAGAATACCTTGAACAATAAAATTATGGCAACGAAAAATAAAAAAATGAAAATGATGACCCTTGACGAACTAAAAGATAGGGATATCGGAAAAGTAGGATCACCAGAGCGAGATAAGTACGAATTTGACTTGCGAATGGAACTATTGGGCGAAATGATTAAGTCGGTGCGCAAAGAACGAAACTTAACCCAAGAGCAACTTGGCGAATTAATTGGCGTTCAAAAATCGCAGATTTCCAAATTGGAGCGAAATACTAAAAACGTCACTATCGAAACGATTTTAAAAGTATTTCGGGCATTAAAAGCCAATGTGAAATTTAGCGTGGAAATGAACGAAGCAGAATTTAAAGTAGCGTAGAAAGCACTACAGGTAACAATGTATAAAAACAATAGGGCGATTAGGTGCTAAACCCATAGCAGTAGTCTATTTGCAAGGTCGCCATTTTTTGTTTTAGCTTTTAAAGATGTAAATTGTAAAACCGTAATAACAAAAAACGGCTTGAGTTAAACTCGAATAGTCCGAGTATATCTACTGCCCTACTGTTCTTATTCTGGACCGTTGGCGTTTATTGTAGACAAACATTTCATTCAATGTAACTTTTAGTTGGATTTGTAAACTAATTAGTTAACTTTGTTGTTGTGGTAAGAAAGATAACAGCGTACAAGAACTATTTCGTTGATTTCTACCAATCGCAGGAAACGAAAGTCCAAGAGAAAATTGAATATGTTCTGGACTTGGTTCGATTTGAAAGGCAAGTGCCAAAAAAAGTTTTTCAAAGCGCTCGAAAATACGGACGGAATTTATGAAGTGAGAGTAATCACAACATTTAAAAGTATTCGGATTTTCTGTTTCTTCGACGATGGAAATTTGGTCGTACTTGCAAATTGTCTCGTAAAGAAAACCCAAAAAACACCGAAGAAAGACATCAAACTTGCCGAAAAATTGAAAAAAGAATATTTAAGAACTTGGATTCAACTGATAAACGCAACAGCTTGCTGTTGAAAAAAGCCCTCTCCGGAGATCTGGTCCTAGGGCCAGATCTCCGGAGAGGGCGGCGCAAAAACTTCATACCTTTGGGGTCGCTAA
>NZ_JBLFEO010000057.1:0-2345 GCF_047345505.1 Maribacter aquimarinus
TTCGCATTGAAATATGGATATCTCAAAAAAGAGATACCCACATTTCAACACGACATGAACATCAACAACAATGATTGGAAATCCCTAGTTTTGAATACTACGAAGACAGGGTAGCTTTCATTACTACCATCTATTTTTTTTGGATTCACTTTAAAAGTTGGATTAAACCCAATATTTAATTTTGATAGTATTTTAGGTTATTTTGAAATAGGCAACTCCCTTATTTTTTTGCAACCTAGACTACATGAGATATTGATAGTAGTTTTTTTAGGTCCAATTGCTGAGGAAATTATTTATCGCTTAATCGTTTTCAAAAAAATAATGAGCTTTAGTTCTAGTCCTTGGTTTTCAATAATCTTTTCTTCTGTCCTGTTTGCGTCTATACACATTACTACCTCTTTAAACCTTGTTCTCTTTACTTTTGTAATGGCGATTTTTTTGTCTTATGCATTTTGGAAAACCAGAAATTTATGGGTACCTATAATTTGTCATATTTCCATGAACGCTGTAGCGATATTTTATGAGATGTTTTTTCAACAGCACTACATTTCTATTTTACAGAAATTAGATTTCGGGTTTTATTATTGGATGATATGTTTAATATGTTTAAGTATAGCAATTATAATTCTCAAATCAATCATTTCTAAAACTTGATGACTTTAAAGAATCGACATAAACACCACAGTCGCGATTACGGCTAGAGTATGTTTGATGGAAAACAACTGATGTTGTGTAGATACCATTTTAACCACGGAATTTCACCAGGATTTGAAGAGAAGAAAAATATATCCTTTTACTTTTTGGCAATGTCTTTTAATGACATTTGGAGTCTTTCTTATAATTCAAAGTTTGCTGACCATATCAGCCCTTTTCTTTGATACGTCATTGTCAAGATTATGCTTTTTCTTTCTTGGCTGCCTGTTGTCTTTGATATTGCTACATTGGATTTCGCAAAAAAGTTTGTTCAATTACAAGTTTTCGATCAAAAGAAAAGCTTTGTACGTTAAGGCGAGTCTTGTTGTTCTATTTTTAAATTTAGCAATTTGTGCTCCCGTTTATCAAATAATTCTAGGTTGTTTTCATCAGCCTATGCTAAAAATCAATGGCCCATTCAACGGTGTGTATGATGCCATTATCGTTTTGATGATTTCACCATTTTTTGAAGAAACCATTTTTAAGGGCATCTTTTTGGACGGCCTATTAAAAAAACAAAGCCCGGTGATTTCAATTTTCTTTACCGCTTTGCTATTTTCTGTAATGCATGCCAATCCATATTTGCTAACGACCATATTCTTTTCTGCAATTTTTACTGGTTGGCTTTATTATCGCACCCGTAATCTGGCCTTGGTCATATGGATTCATTTTTTGCATAACTTAATTGGCAGTATCGAGGGTTATGCCCTACAGGATGTTAGGTCTGGATTTACTACGGGTCTTGACCGAGCGTATGGGCCCAATTCGTTATTGTTGATCCTCATTTTTGTGATTTTCTTTTTGATTTCATTTTATGTACTTTACAAAGGTTTGGATAGGGACATTCAGGATTACCCCTTATTTCGGTGAAATTTAGTATCAGTGCCGTTTTACCGTGGACCTCGGTCGGTATTTTCTGCATTTTCGCTTTCCTGCGGACAGATGGGAAATGGGAGATCCCGAAAACCAGGGTGCAGGTGGCTGTGCGGGGGATGCCAACGGCTTTGGTGGTACCTTTGATGCAGATGAGGTGGTGGTTACAGCAGATTTCCCTGCCTGTTATGCATGTTCAGACAGAGACTCTCCGCGACCTGTCTGGCAAAAAGGATGGGGCACATTAATTCGTGATACATTTTTTCATAGAACTGGATGTCCTGATTCTCTTTAATTTTTTTATATCTTTCATAATACCATATTACCCTATGTTAGAGAAATTAAGCACTTTGTAATATGGTATTTAAATTATTAATCCTTCATTATTGAAAACAAAATATAAAGTAGTTCTATTTTTTCTCTTCTTCTTAGTAATCCTGCAGCTGATTCACATACTTGTTCTTTTATTATTGAGATACTTTAACATATTACCTTACGAAAAGGAAGGTATAGTATTATTGTATAGTTTTCAGTTTGTCTTATTAATTGGTCTTTGGTATTTAACAAAACATTTTAATAAAAAAATCCAGTTTAGTTTTATAATTCCAAAACTAAAAGTGATTTTGCTAAGTGCTTTTTTATTAATAACCACATTTATATTGGTTCTATGTTAAATACAGTGGGTAATCGAATTTCAGTTTACCCGCTATGAAATAGATCATGTTTATAAAATTCTCCGTGTTCCGGTAGCCCCTTGCCCTTTTCTTGGCAAGCTGTAT
>NZ_JBLFEO010000058.1:0-2209 GCF_047345505.1 Maribacter aquimarinus
CCTGGCGTCATAAAGGGGCTCTTAAGCAAGGTTTTTGCACCGATCGGAAATGGTGGCCGAAATGCGCCCCGAATCGTAGCGGCCTAAAGTTTATAATCCTTGCGAAAATCAGCAAGCCCTAAAATAAGCACTGTGTTTGGGCCATATATGTTATGTAATCCAACTGCTTCAAGTCTCAGGTCTTGCAGCTCATAAGCCTGGATGCTTGATACTAAATTGTTCAGCAAATGCAGCCAAATAACGAGCCATAAGTTGGCTGTGCGGTAGTAGATCCAGCCAATAAAAAGGGAAAATGCAAATAGGGAAGGTCCCAGAAATGGCTTTAAATGCATGGCGGAAAACAGTAGGGAAGTAAATACTATTGCAACCCACATCTTTTGTTTTTTCAATAATCCATCCAGCACAATGCCCCGGAAGACAAACTCCTCAAAAAAAGGCGCGACAAAGAGCACGGTAACAAAATCGTAAACATCATCAAAAGCACCGGAAAGATGAAATGTAGGTATGTTGAAGTACAACAGAAATATTTGATGAACAGGGGTGTAAACAGAAAAATTAAATAATATTAACGCAATGCTGGCTAACAGGAAGCTCAGGGCATCCCTAGCTTTGAAATTGTATGCTCTGAGGTTTTTTTTTGTGATTTTCAGAATGACGGCCAGTGACACGGAACAACCTAACAGATAGCTCCACATAACAGCCTTGGTGGAATCAAAATAAGACAGGGTAACGGCCATAAAGAGAAAATTGATGACTGTGAATACCAAAATCATAAAACCTCCCCTAAGCAAGGAGAGGTTTCTTTTCTCCGAATTTTTCATTGGTGAGGGGAAGTTCTTAGCATTTTCCATATATTTTCACGGCTCCAAAAAAACGTTTGGAAACATCATTTAAGTTGTCAATACAGCCTCACTTATTTATGGCAAGATAAAAAGGAAACCTAAAAAAGTTCATTACTGATTTTAGAATGTCTGCTAAATATGACAAACTATTTTAAATTTTCAGTTAAGATAGCAGCCATTATTTTTATCAGCTGAGGTTATGGTGTCGATTTAGTGACAACCATCATTGTTTGTCTTAACATGCAGATTCCACCTCAATGGCAAAGAGAAATCACTAGCGGATGGGCGGCCTCTGGGGTCATTCGGAAAATCGCATCCCATACATCCATTTAGACCAGTGGCCTGTTGGTACATAGCGGCTTCCTCACCCGCAGTGACCACCACCTCATCTGCATCAAAGGTACCACCAAAGCCGTTGGCATCCCCGGCACAGCCACCGCCGTCCTCAGATTCTGGGTATCCCAATTCCCATTGCTGTGTAGGCCCTAGCCGCCGGTCACCCCGACCACCCTTAATCTCTAACAACTCGGCAGTACCTACCGCCTCAAAATCGTTTAAACTTAATTTTTATGTCCTAATACTTTTAATATTTTGTTTTCGCTAACAATAGACAACGGACATAAAATATTCTTTAGTAGGATGGATATGGACAAAAATTCGATAAAGTGCACCTTTGGTACGCATAGCGATATTAAGCATCATAAGTTCGTTTCGATGCCACACAGAAAACTTGAACACCCTATTTATTAATCAGATGTCACAAGTTTCAGTTTTTTGAAAATCGCAAAGAGTCCGATTGCAGAAATAATAAAAAAAGTTAGCCATAGTAAAGCTGTCAATTGCTTTAGTTCGTATTCCTGAAATACCGTTAAATATGACAGTACATTAAAACCGCTATGAAAAATTATATTTAGCCATAAATTTTTAGATATTGAATAAAGATAAGTAAGTACCACGCTTACAAAGAAATAACCAAGGAAACCATTCAAGTCCGAGTGCATAAGGCTAAAGAGAAAAGATGTAATTAGAATACTCAAAACCAAACTAAATTCTTCGGATAATTTCTCAAATATAACGTATCTGTAAATATATTCCTCCAAAATAGGTGCAAGTAAGATAGATATGATAAAATTGTGGGAGAGGAGGCCACCGTGCATATTTTCCGGGAATTCAAACTTTAAAAACATCAACTCGCCATCTGCGAGATATTTAAAAAAAGTTAAGTCAAAAACCAACTGTAAAATAAAGGCTCTATCGTGTTTTGAGTGGGTAAGTTAGTAAATTGTTATTTTCGGGGGATGGAAAATTCCAAGGAAATATTCGCACTCGCCCTGGGTCTTACCGATCCGTGGTATATAAAGGAGATG
>NZ_JBLFEO010000059.1:0-1982 GCF_047345505.1 Maribacter aquimarinus
TTAGCGACCCCAAAGGTATGAAGTTTTTGCGCCGCCCTCTCCGGAGATCTGGCCCTAGGACCAGATCTCCGGAGAGGGCTTTTTTCAACAGCAAGCTGTTGCGTTTATCAGTTGAATCCAAGGGCGAAGAAGCAAGACGTTTTTTAGAAAAGGAACTTATTCCAGAATTACTGGAACTTATAGAGTATGCTAAAAGGTCAAAGATGACATTAAACGAGTTTTTTAGAAACATATGATATACATAAAACATGAAATACTCAAAATTTGGACGGGCTACAGAACTAACGGAAATCGGAACATATCCCCAATGCAGCTTCGCTGACGGCTACAACCCTACAAGCGACGACGGACTATGGAATATAAAATCATTTGAATTTCCGGACTTCCTACCGAACATTGAACTGAAGCTCAGTAAAGAAGCGAAAGGGAGTTTAAATTACACTCCATAAAAAACAGAGTGGTTACCCTGTTTCCTGATCAGCCACCTAAAGATGTGGATATGGTTGAACAACTCAAAGACTTACTCAAAACTCACCCAGTACCTATTAGAAATAACCGAAATTTGTATTGGACGGCACTGGTGAATGCTCAAAGGTTGGTGGGCACCATCCTTTGTCCAAAATTGCTTTTTGTGGTGACGATTTTTATAATGCAAAGAAAGCATTCAGCATTTCTAGAGATGCGCTTGGAGGCCAAGCCATACACAACGCAATAACGGGTCATCAGATAAGTTTATACAAATCTTTTGCTAAGGAAGGAGAAAGATTGTCTTTGGAAAAGATGGCTAAAATTGAAATAGAGGCCATGGTCAGGGCAGGTATTCCAAAAGATGTTGCTACTGGCTGGGTCATAAAAGCGTTAGAGGATTTAAAAAAGCAAGGCGTAAAATATATCACTAATATTCCTTGGGGTGGTACCAATTAATTATAATATCATATGAAAAAAGAAGACTTGATTTTAGATTCTTTTGGAGAAAAAGTCATCTTGAACGCTTACGATGATAATCTAAAATATTTTAAAAACGTTTTGAAAGGAACAACCAAATGGGGAGTAGACAAAGAATATAGCGCTGTTTTTCAAAAATTAAATACGAAAGACCGGAAATTAATTTTAGATTTTTATAAAAAACAATGGGAAACGGCAATATTTAGTTTTCTTTCCATCTTTGAGGAAAACGAGCAATTCAGAATAATTTACCAAGAAAACGGGAAACAGGTGAATCTTGTTGAAATAAGTGAGATGCTAAAAGCCGAACCTTTGGGGGATCAGGGTTGGATCGCCCGTTTTAGCAAAGAAGTAAAAGATGATGAGATGATCTAAAATCATTGTTTACAAAAAGGCCAAGTCTTTACTTGGCCTTTTTTTATTTAAAAAATTTAGAAATAGTCATTGCTTGCCTTAACAAGGTAGGAGGCCACCATCCTTTGTCCAAAATTGCTTTTTGTGGTGACGATTTTTATAATGCAAAGAAAGCATTCAGCATTTCTAGAGATGCGCTTGGAGGCCAAGCCATACACAACGCAATAACGGGTCATCAGATAAGTTTATACAAATCTTTTGCCAAGGAAGGAGAAAGATTGACTTTGGCAAAGATGGCTGAAATAGAAATCGAAGCGATGGTCAGGGCAGGTATTCCAAAAGATATCGCTACTGGTTGGGTCATAAAAGCGTTAGAGGATTTAAAAAAGCAAGGAGTAAAATATATCACTAATATTCCTTGGAATGGCACTAATTAGATAACTATGAAAACAAATTTAGAGATACTTAACGAGTTTGGACAACTTGTTATTCAAGAGGTGTATGACAATCATCTTTCTTTTATAAAAAATAAAGTAGATGATTTAGTCCAAACAGATGGTTATGAAAGCTACCCTGTCTTCGTAGTATTCAAAACTAGGGATTTCCAATCATTGTTGTTGATGTTCATGTCGTGTTGAAATGTGGGTATCTCTTTTTTGAGATATCCATATTTCAATGCGAAG
>NZ_JBLFEO010000006.1:0-5775 GCF_047345505.1 Maribacter aquimarinus
CAAGGTCTCCAGGTTCGCCACGATGTTGGAAAGGTCCAATTGCGTGGTGTTGCCCGCTTCGTCCGTGTAGTCGATGTTGGTGTCGTCCGCGTTCAGGGCGATGCTCGTCAATGTCTCCAGGTTCGCGACGTCGATGGTCGTGGCGGTGCCGTCCTCATCGGTGTAGGTGAAGGTGCCGTCCGCATTGGCCACCAAGGTGGTCAAGGTCTCCAGGTTCGCCACGATGTTGGAAAGGTCCAATTGCGTGGTGTTGCCCGCTTCGTCCGTGTAGTCGATGTTGGTGTCGTCCGCGTTCAGGGCGATGCTCGTCAATGTCTCCAGGTTCGCGACGTCAATGGTCGTGGCGGTACCGTCCTCATCGGTGTAGGTGAAGGTGCCGTCGGCGTTGGCCACCAAGGTGCTTGTCGTTTCACTGAACGTATCGCGCAAGGAGCTCAGGTCCACACTGAGTGTTCCTCCGTTTTCAAGTGTAAGTGTAAGCTGGTTGGTAGTGGTATCAAAATTAAACGTTTGCAGCTGTTGATCATCTGTAGCTGTGAGTTCCCAGGAATCCCCGTCCCAGAAATAAATGGTACCACTATCGGTATTGACATAAATATCACCGGCATCTGCACCCGCTGGCAGGGCTGCTCCAGATGCCGAAACCTCCGTTCCACTCAGTACCTCACAATTACATTGATCTTCGAGTGTCACGGTTGTTTGTGAAAATGCAAAAGTGGTGAACAGAAATAGGATATAAAAAAACCTCTTATCCACAACCGAATTCCTTAAATTATACTTTTGAACCATGGCCCGTGCATTTGTGGTTGTAATATGCTTACACATAAATTGTTGATTGCTGATATTGGCAGAATACCTTCCGTGCCAAACTAATTCCCTACAAAATTAGCTTTAGCCCTTCCATCAAGAAATAAATGTTGTGTAAGCGGGATAACGCACAGTCTAAGCCCAGAAAAGTGAAGTCTCCGCCTTAAAACCAAAGCAAAAAACGTCTTGCACTTCATCGATTTACCCTATGGTTTATGATAGTTGGGGAACGGGACCATCCTTTTAAAAAGCCCTTTCATCCGGTAAGTTCCTTATTTTTAAAATGGACGATTACCTATATGGGAACAGACGAAAATAAGGAGCATTTAAGCATTTCTTTTTCCACAAAAAGAAAAGCATTATGACACGGGTACCAAGATTAGAACCACTTCAATGTTAACATAAAAATGTAAGGAAGCATCAACATAAAGAAGGGGAGATTTAAAATTATACGTCCATAACGTACGGGTATCCCATACGGCAATAGTGGCCATTGTATGGAACACGGGCAGGATTGCCCAGACATCATATCATTGCCAAAAAGTTATTCCATTGTTGCCCAACTCCCTCAAGAACCAATTCCCAGGCAAAGGCCCCATCAAGGCGTGCCGTATAGGAATGGCGGCATCTACCCAACAAAAAAGCAGCCCATTGGGCTGCCTTTAAGAAACATAAACAGAATAACGCTATTCTTGAATGATGAACTCCGATCTACGGTTAACATCATGTTTCTCTGCGGAGCACCGCACACCATCAACACATTCGTTAAGTGGCCTGGTTTCTCCATATCCTTCGCTGGACAGTCTATCTGCTGCTATTCCCTTGGCAATCATATAAGCCACGGTTGCTTCGGCCCGCTTTTGGGATAACCAAAGGTTGTAAGCCGCTGGACCACGGCTGTCCGTATGCGCATTTACCTTAATTTTTAAACTTGGGTATTTCTCCATTGCCGCTATGACCTTCTGAATCTCAATTTCCGATCTTTTAGTGATATCATATTTATCAAAAGCGAAATAAATGGTGCTCAATTGAAGTAGTTTTGCCAAATCGTCCCCATAACCGGCTGTGACCTGGTCGCGCTCCAGGTAAAAGTCTATGATTTTTGGCTTGCCATCGGACACGCCAATGTATTCTTCAAATGGGGTGTAGCCCTCCATAAGTGCCCTGACAAAGTTCCCTTGGTTGCAATCCAGCACCAAACTATATTCCCCATTGGAATCCGTAAAGGTGGTGGTGAGCTCCTCATTGTCTTCATTGAGCACTTTCACCGTGGCACCGACCAGGACCATGTTCGATATCTTATCGCGCACCGTTCCCGTTATCTTCTGAACACAGTCAAAGATCAAGGGCTCGTTTTCCACAAATGCATAGATATCGTCGTTTCCAAGTCCGCCCTCTCTATTGGAAGCGAAAAATCCCTCTTTGGTTTCCTCGTCAATGATATAGGTGAAATCGTCCTTGTTTGAATTGGCGGGCTCACCCACGTTCATTACATTCCCGGTAAAATCCTTTCTTTTGATTTTTGTGCCAAAGATATCCAGCCCCCCCAGACCGGGATGTCCATCCGAAGAAAAATAAAGGGTCTCGTTCGCGGTGACAAAGGGAAAGGTCTCCCGCGCCTCTGTATTGATATTTGGCCCCAAGTTTTCCGGTGCCCCAAAAGTACCGTCATCATTGATGGTGACCATAAAAATGTCCGATGCTCCAATGGAACCGGGCATGTCCGATGCAAAATACAAGGTTTTTTCATCGGGACTCAAAGCGGGATGTGCCACAGAATACGCGTCACTGTTAAACGGAAGGTCTTCAATTTCCAACCACTGCCCATCTATTCTCTTTGCCCTAAAAATCTTTAATCTTATGAAACCTTCGGCATCCTTGGCATATTTTCCTTCCACCACATTGTTTCTGGTAAAGTACATGATGTTACCATCCTTGGTGGTAATGGAGGTGGACTCATGGAGCCTGGTATTGATGTTATCGCCCAATTTCACCACTCCAACACCCTTCTTGATTTCGCCCTTTATTTCATAGAGGTCCAAAAAATCCTTTGAATTCCAGGTATGGCGGTATTTGGCCAAATTACCCGTATCCCGATCGGAGGCAAAAATGAGACCCTGCTCATAAAAGGAAGGTGCAAATTCTGAGTACTCGGTGTTTTGCGGAAAATCAGAAATGGTGTATCTGCCCGAGTTCTTGCGTATTTCTGCCATATAGTCCCTGGCCCGATCCAAATTCAAGGCCCGGCGATCGCCAGAGGTCATTTCCAAAAACTGGTCCATCACCTTTTGGGAGGCATCATAATCGCCCAAACTTTTTAACGATTGTGCGTATTTAAAAAACTCTTCTTCCTCCACATTCTCGGGAAACTCCTTTACCAAACGCTCAAAAATCGCGGCCGCCTCTTTATAATCGGCATTGAAGTAATAGGCATTGCCAAGCTTTTTCAATACCTCCGCTGAGACGTACCCTTTGTCCAATACCTTTTTATAGATATCTATTGCCGGACTGAAGGAGTATTGCTCAAATTTTTCATTTGCCCTTTCCAGGAGCCGTTCTTGTCCCATAAGGCCAGCTGAAGTAACCATCAGAATTAAAAGTAGGAAGCGTTTGCTATTTTTTGCCATGGTACAAAATGTTAAAAGAAGCGTGGGGAAACGAGTCTATTAAAGGAACGTACAAGCTCAAACCTTAAGAAAATCTCAAAGGAACCGTCGTTGAATTGGGTGCCTCCAAGAGCAGTGGTCTCCCGATCGTAGGCAATGCCCAACATAAACTGTTCGGAAATCTGAAAACCGACCAAAGCGCTCAGGGCAGCATCCCAGCGATAAGCTGCCCCCAGGGTAAACCTTTCACTGAACATAAAATTGGCAGAAAGATCTACCTGTAACGGCGCCCCGCCCACCACTTTGGTAAGGAGTGCCGGTTTAAATTTCACATTGGGGTTAAGGTCAAAGACATAACCGGTGATCAAGTAAAAGTTAATGCGCTCCCTGGAAAGAAACTGGGGTGCGTTTGCATCTGTCTGTGAATTGTCAAAATACTCCGTTTCCAACAAGTTTGGAGCGGATAGGCCCGCATAAAAACGATTGTCATGATAGTACATACCCAATCCAAAATTGGGCGAGAACCGGTTGTCTATGTTATCTTGCACAATGGTTTCCTGGTCAAAATTCCTTAGACCAAGAAAATCAAGGTTCAATCTGTTGCCTCCCAATTTAAGACCAAAAGACAGCTTGCCCTCCCTTGACACATCCAAGGTGTAGGATACCACACCATCAAAATAGGTTTCCTGTACCACTCCGTCCCCTATTTCATCATTTACAATGGAAAAGCCGTAACCAAACTTACTGTTCCTTATGGGAGAATGGATGTTCAAGGTTTGCGACCTTGGTGCCCCGTCCAGTCCCACCCATTGTGAACGGTGAAGCGCCGCTATGCTCAACTGGCCCCGGGACCCGGCATAAGCGGGGTTTACGCTTATGGTATTGAACATGTATTGGGTATATTGGGCATCCTGTTGGGCCTTAAGGCCAAAACCGATCCCCAATAAAAATAAGAGTAAAACCGATGTTTTCTTACCAAAATTCATACGCTTTATTTTACCTGCTGATATAAATGTATTCATTGTCCACATTGGTCTCACCGTCCAAGGTCTCGTACTCAAAGATATAATAATATATACCGGAGGGCAGATATTCATCCACACTCAGGGTTGATCGTCCTCGTGACCTACCATCAAAAACATTGTTCTGATTGTTGTAGTTTTCACCCTCATACACAGACACCCCCCATCTATTGAAGATGCGCAAGGTATTGCTTCTAACATTTTCCAAGCCCCTAATGAACAAGAAATCGTTTTTGCCGTCATTGTTGGGGGTAAGCATTTGGTTGACCTCAATAGCCACCACCTGGGGAGCCTCCACGGCTACGGTAACAATGGCGGTATCACAGTTTCCGGCGGTGTCACAGATGGTGTACTCAAACGTATCCGTGCCGCTAAAATCTGGGACTGGGGCATAGGTTACAAAATCGTCCGTGATATCCTCAGGGGTTCCATTGTCATTGATCTCTACATTACCATTTGTGGGCTGGTTGATACTGATCACACCGTTCTCTGGAATGTTTATATCATTTTCCAATATATCAATATCCAAGGGCACGTTGCTTGTTGTGGCAACATTATCGTCCACCACATCCAATACGGGGGGCGTGCCCACTGTGATGGTGATCGTCGCCGTGTCGCAAGTGCCGGCCGCATCACAAACGGTGTACTCAAAGGTGTCCGTGCCCTGGAACCCGGCATCGGGTACGTAGGTGATGGTATCGTCCGAAATATCGTCCGGGGTTCCATTGTCATTGACGGTCACCGTGCCATTGGCCGGATCCGTGAGCGTGAGCGTGCCATCCGTGGGAATGCCCGTGTCATTGGCAAGAATGTCCACTTCCACGGGAAGATCCACCTCAGTGGTGGCCACATCGTCCACCACATCCAATACGGGGGGCGTGCCCACTGTGATGGTGATCGTCGCCGTGTCGCAGGTGCCGGCCGCATCACAAACGGTGTACTCAAAGGTGTCCGTGCCCTGGAACCCGGCATCGGGAACGTAGGTGATGGTATCGTCCGAAATATCGTCCGGGGTTCCATTGTCATTGACGGTCACCGTGCCACTGGCCGGATCCGTGAGCGTGAGCGTGCCATCCGTGGGAATGCCCGAGTCGTTGGCAAGAATGTCCACTTCCACGGGAAGATCCACCTCGGTGGTGGCCACATCGTCCACCACATCCAATTCACTCATCGGGATGTCAGGGTCCAGATAATCGGGCGTACCGTCGCCGTCCGAGTCGTCGTTGGTGGGGTCGCCGTCTCCGTTGGCGTCCTCATCCGCGGTCGGGATGCCGTCGCCGTCGTCGTCCAGGTCGCGGTAGTTCACGTCCTCCGTGCCGTCCGTGTCCGGAAGGTCGTTC
>NZ_JBLFEO010000006.1:5875-94240 GCF_047345505.1 Maribacter aquimarinus
GCACTGTTCACCCCGTCGTTGGACGCATAGGTGGCCGCATCGTCATCGTTCGGGGCAACGTAGCCATCGGTGGTCTGCCCCTCCACGTTGTCGGGGATGCCGTCGTTGTCGCTGTCTATGTCCCTAAAATTACCATTGGAATCTCCGTCCGTATCAATGGGGGTCAAGCCCTCGCCCGATCCGGGATGACTTTCATAATGGTCGTCCAGACCGTTCCCATCATGGTCCATTCCGCAGGGCGCAACATAATCAGCGGGCAATTGTGCTTCCACATTGTCCAAAATCCCGTCATTATCGGTATCCAAATCCCTAAAATCGGGAAGGGCGTCGCCGTCCGTATCCACAGGGTCCAGGCCATCACCAGATCCTGGATGGCTTTCATAATGGTCATCCAGGCCGTTCCCGTCCGTGTCCAGGCCACAAGGAGCCATAAAATCTGCGGAAGTCTGCGCCTCCACATTGTCTAAAATACCATCGTTGTCGCTGTCTATGTCCCTAAAGTCCGAATGCGTGTCGCCATCGGAATCAATGGGGTCCAAGCCTTCTCCCGAACCGGGATGGCTTTCATAATGATCGTCCAGGCCGTTCCCGTCCGTGTCCAGAACACAAGGGGCCACGTAATCAGAGGAGGCTTGGGCCTCCACATTGTCCAAAATTCCATCATTGTCGGAATCTATGTCCAAATAATCGGGCCTGGAGTCACCGTCCGTATCAATGGGCGTCAATCCCTCGCACGATCCCGGCCTATTTTCATAGGAATCGTCCAGACCGTTTCCATCAACGTCAAAACCGCAGGGAGCGATGTAGCCTTCCGATGTTTGGGCTTCCACATTGTCCAAAATCCCATCATTGTCCGAATCTATGTCCAAATAATTGGGCACCCCGTCTCCGTCCGAATCCGTAGGATTGGTGGTATGGTTATTGTCATGGTCCAGATTGGCATCTTCCTCGACATCCAAAATGCCATCGCCATCATCATCCATATCCACGTGATCGTAAACGCCATCTCCATCCGTATCCACGTTAAACGATGTCCAATTTGTGTTGTGGGTGTTTCCAAACACCAACGGACCGCAACAAAACAAGATAACATATACGGCTTTGCCCCAAAACAAGTTTGAGGTCACCTTTGTGTCAACACTAGACTTATTTTCCATAATGATTGTTTATTTGAAACGATCACCACGGCATTTGGAAGGTTATGGTCGGGATTTGGGACTCCCGTAGATTGCTTTGAAAACGCAAGATAGCCTTTATAAAAATATGGCAGGTACATTTCGGATAACTTGTTAACAATTCTCCGCAAACTACTCTAAACTAGTCTGTTCTACATAAAAAAGGATTTTTGACGTTCTTTCATTTTGGACACAAAACTAATCCTTTTGTCACAACGAACCCGTATTTTATGACAAATCTTCCCATAAGAAATCATCGCTGAAACCTTTTAATTGCTTTATTTTTGAAAATTAAATCTGTGGTATGGGATTTCAGGAAGAAATAGCAAGAAGAAGGACGTTTGGCATTATCTCGCATCCCGATGCAGGAAAAACCACCCTAACGGAAAAATTGTTGCTTTTTGGGGGAGCCATCCAAGAAGCCGGCGCTGTAAAGAACAACAAGATCAAAAAGAGTGCCACGAGCGATTTTATGGAGATTGAGCGCCAAAGGGGCATTTCGGTGGCCACTTCGGTGCTGGCCTTTATCTACAAAGGGAAGAAAATAAACATCCTGGACACCCCGGGCCATAAAGATTTTGCCGAGGACACCTTTAGGACCCTGACGGCGGTGGACAGCGTCATTGTGGTCATTGATGTGGCCAAGGGTGTGGAAGAACAAACCGTAAAGCTGGTGGAAGTTTGCCGTATGCGCAATATTCCCATACTGGTCTTTATCAATAAATTGGACCGGGAAGGGCGCGATGCCTTTGACCTATTGGATGAACTGGAACAGAAATTGGGGCTTTCCGTGACCCCACTTAGTTTCCCGATCGGGATGGGGTACGACTTCAAGGGCATCTACAACATCTACGAGAAAAACATTAATCTATTCAGTGGCGATAGCCGGAAGAACATAGATGAAACCATTGCTTTTGACGATATTTCCAGCCCTGAACTGGAAAACATCATAGGTGAAGCGGCGGCCGGCACCTTGCGGGACAACCTTGAGCTGGTGCAAGGGGTATATCCCCCTTTCAACAAGGAAAAATACCTTAGGGCAGAACAGCAACCGGTGTTCTTTGGCTCTGCCCTGAACAATTTTGGGGTGCGGGAACTATTGGACTGCTTCATTGAAATTGCCCCACCGCCCATATCAAAACAAGCAGAGGAACGGCTGGTAAAGGCCAATGAAAAAGGGATGAGCGGCTTTGTCTTCAAGATACACGCCAATATGGACCCCAAGCACCGGGACCGTTTGGCCTTTGTAAAAATTGTATCGGGCACCTTTGAGCGCAACAAACCCTACTTGCACGTACGGCAGGGAAAAAAGTTAAAATTCTCCAGTCCCAATGCTTTTTTTGCCGAAAAAAAGGAGATTGTGGACACCTCTTACCCCGGGGACATCGTGGGGCTTCACGATACCGGAAATTTTAAGATCGGCGATACCCTGACGGAGGGCGAGGAACTGCACTACAAAGGAATTCCCAGTTTTTCGCCAGAACACTTCAGGTACATCAACAACGCAGATCCCATGAAGAGCAAGCAGCTGAACAAGGGCATAGACCAATTGATGGACGAGGGGGTTGCCCAGTTGTTCACTTTGGAACTCAATGGAAGAAAGGTGATCGGGACCGTTGGGGCCTTACAGTTCGAAGTAATCCAGTACCGACTGGAACACGAGTACGGTGCCAAGTGCAGTTATGAGAACTTTCCCGTGCACAAGGCCTGTTGGGTGAGCACCAAGGATGTAAAAAGCGAGGAATTCAAGGAATTTAAGCGGGTGAAACAAAAGTTTCTTGCCAAGGATAAGCGGGGACAATTGGTGTTCCTGGCCGATTCCCAATTTTCCCTCCAAATGACCCAACAGAAGTATCCCAATGTAAAACTCCATTTCACATCAGAGTTTGAAGCATAAAAAAACCGATGTACCCATCGTTTTTGTTTGTTTTCTATGCTTCTCCCGTGGGACCAAAATTCATGGGAATGGACGGCTGCTCATAATCCTTTATGGTGCCGTGGGCCTTCTCAAAACGCTGCACATTGTCGCCCAGCGCCTTTAAAAACTTCTTGGCGTGCTGGGGCGTGAGCACCACACGGCTCTTTACCTTGGCCTTTGGCGCCCCGGGCATCATGCTGATAAAGTCCACCACGAACTCGGAGACGCTGTGGTTTATGATGGCCAAATTGGAATAGACCCCCTCGGCCGTCTTTTCGTCCAGCTCTATGTTGATCTGTTTTTGTTTTTTGTTTTGATCTGACATGTCTTTTTTATTGAATCTGTTGGCAACCTTTCCTGTGCCAGGGCAGACCGGCCCAAAATGGACCACAGTTGGTTTCACAAAAAGAAAAAGCCCCCGTTCGGGGGCTTTTGAACTTAAAATTTCAAAGCCTCTTTCCTGGCCATTATCTCATCGTATTCTTCCTTTGATCCCACAATGATGCTATCGTAGTCCCTCATTCCGGTACCGGCGGGGATTTTATGGCCCACGATCACATTTTCCTTGAGACCTTCAAGGGTATCCACTTTACCGCTTACGGCAGCTTCGTTGAGCACCTTGGTGGTCTCCTGGAAGGATGCCGCCGAAATGAACGATTTGGTCTGCAAGGAAGCCCTGGTGATGCCCTGCAATATGGGTGTGGCGGTTGCCGCCACGGCATCCCGTGCCTCCACCAAGGTCTTGTCGGCGCGCTTTAACAGGGAATTTTCATCCCGAAGCTCGCGTGGACTTACGATCTGGCCCGGTTTCAGGTTCTCTGAATCCCCGGCTTCCATCACCACTTTTTTTCCAAAGACCTCATCGTTTTCGGTGATAAAATCATCCTTGTGGATCAATTGGTTCTCCAAGAAAATGGTGTCTCCCGGATCCACGATGCGCACTTTGCGCATCATTTGCCGCACCACCACTTCAAAATGTTTGTCATTGATCTTCACACCTTGCAGGCGATAAACCTCCTGCACCTCGTTCACCAAATATTGCTGCACCGCAGATGGTCCCTTAATGGCCAGGATGTCCTCTGGGGTGATCGAACCGTCCGAAAGCGGCATTCCCGCCCTCACGTAATCGTTCTCCTGCACCAAAATTTGATTGGAAAGCTTAACCAAGTACTTTTTCACCTCGCCCAGTTTGGATTCGATGATGATTTCACGGTTACCGCGTTTGATCTTACCAAAGGAGACCACACCGTCTATCTCGGACACCACGGCCGGGTTGGATGGGTTCCTGGCTTCAAAGAGCTCGGTGACCCTGGGCAGACCACCGGTGATATCCCCGGATTTGGCAGATTTCCGTGGAATTTTCACCAAAATCTTACCCTCCTTGATCTTGTCGCCATCGTCCACCATTATGTGGGAACCAACGGGCAGGTTGTAGGAGCGCAATGTCTCGCCTTTGCCGTCCTGGATCAACAAGGTTGGGATGAGCTTTTTGTTCCTGGAATCGGAGATCACCTTTTCCTGGAAGCCGGTTTGCTCATCGATCTCCACTTGGTAGGTAACGCCCTGTTCTATGTTCTCATAGGCGATCTTACCGGGGAACTCCGAAACAATGACACCATTGTAGGGATCCCAAGTACAGAGCACGTCTCCCTTGGACACCTTGGCGCCATTCTTAATGAATATTTGGGAACCGTAGGGAATGTTGTTGGTGCTCAAGGTTATGCCGGTCTTGGTATCTACCACCTTGACCTCACTTGTTCTTGAGATGACAATGTCGGCGGGCTTGCCCTCCGCATTTTCGCCTTTTACCGTACGTAGGTCCTCAATTTCTGCAACACCATCAAATTTGGCCTCCAGTTTGTTATCCTCGGAAATGTTCCCTGCAATGCCCCCAACGTGGAAGGTACGCAAGGTAAGCTGGGTGCCCGGCTCCCCAATGGACTGTGCGGCGACCACCCCAACGGCTTCCCCGCGCTGTACCATTTTGTTGGTGGAAAGGTTTCTTCCGTAGCACTGGGCACAGATTCCCTTTTGGGCCTCACATGTGAGGGCAGAACGCACTTCTATGCGTTCCACTGGGGAAGCTTCCACTTTTTTCACATCGGACTCCATGATTTCCTGCCCGGCCCGCAATAGCAACTCTTGGCTTATGGGATCGTACACATCGTTCAAGGACACACGTCCCAAGATACGTTCGCCCAAGGTTTCCACAACCTCCTCGTTCTTCTTCAAGGCCTCGACCTCCACGCCCCTAAGGGTACCACAGTCTTCCGTGTTAATGATCACGTCTTGTGACACATCCACAAGCCTCCTGGTCAAGTAACCGGCATCAGCCGTTTTCAGTGCGGTATCCGCAAGCCCCTTACGGGCGCCGTGAGTGGATATAAAGTATTCCAAAATGGAAAGTCCTTCCTTAAAGTTGGATAGGATGGGGTTTTCAATGATCTCCCCGCCACCGGCGGTAGATTTTTTGGGCTTGGCCATAAGACCGCGCATCCCCGTTAGCTGGCGTATCTGCTCTTTGGAGCCCCTTGCCCCTGAATCGAGCATCATGTACACGGAGTTGAACCCTTGTTGGTCTTCCCGGATGCGCTTCATGGCAAGTTCCGTGAGCATGGCGTTGGTGGAGGTCCACACGTCAATGACCTGGTTGTACCGCTCATTGTTGGTGATCAGTCCCATATTGTAGTTGGCCATGATGCCATCTACCTGGCCGTTGGCCTCAGCGATCATCTCGTGCTTTTCGGCAGGGATGATAATATCGCCCAGGCTAAAGGACAGACCGCCCTTAAAGGCAAAGTCGTACCCCATGGTCTTAATCTTGTCCAAGAAATCGGCCGTTGTGGGCACATCCGTGACCGCCAGGATTTTTCCAATGATATCCCGCAAGGATTTCTTGTTGAGCACATCATTGATGTACCCCGCGGCCTCAGGGACTTCCATATTGAAGAGCACACGGCCCACCGTGGTGGGGATGATCTTGTTCACCAGTTCGCCCTCTTCGTTAAAGTCCTTGGCGCGCACCTTAATGCCGGCATTTAAACTTACCATTCCCTCATTGAAGGCAATTTCCACCTCCTCGTATGAATAAAAGGTGAGCCCTTCTCCCTTAACGGGGACCTCTGGAGTGGATTTCCGCTCTTTGGTCATGTAATAAAGGCCCAAGACCATGTCCTGGGAAGGGACGGTGATCGGCGATCCATTGGCCGGGTTAAGGATGTTGTGCGAGGCCAGCATCAGCAGCTGTGCCTCCAAAATGGCCTCTGGCCCCAAAGGAAGGTGCACGGCCATTTGATCTCCATCAAAATCCGCGTTGAATGCGGTACAGACCAAGGGGTGCAGGCGAATGGCCTTACCCTCGATCAATTTGGGCTGGAATGCCTGTATGCCCAAACGGTGCAGGGTTGGCGCACGGTTGAGCAACACAGGGTGTCCCTTCAACACATTTTCCAAGATGTCCCATACCACGGGCTCTTTCTTGTCTATGATTTTCTTGGCAGATTTTACGGTCTTTACGATGCCTCTTTCGATCAACTTACGGATCACAAAGGGCTTGTAGAGCTCCGCCGCCATATCCTTGGGCAGACCGCACTCGTAGAGCTTCAGCTCCGGGCCCACCACAATGACCGAACGCGCGGAGTAATCCACACGCTTACCCAATAGGTTTTGGCGGAAACGTCCCTGCTTGCCCTTCAATGAATCGGATAGCGATTTTAGGGGCCTGTTGGACTCCGTCTTCACGGCAGAGGCCTTTCGGGTGTTGTCAAACAAGGAATCAACCGCTTCCTGAAGCATCCGCTTCTCATTTCGCAAAATCACCTCGGGCGCCTTGATTTCCACCAAGCGCTTTAAACGGTTGTTTCTTATGATGACCCTTCTGTACAGATCGTTGAGATCGGAAGTGGCAAAACGGCCACCGTCCAGGGGTACCAAGGGCCTCAGTTCGGGCGGGATCACGGGGATCACTTTCATGATCATCCATTCGGGCAGGTTCTCCCGGTTGTCTTGGGATTCGCGCAATGCCTCCACCACTTGAAGTCGTTTCAACGCTTCGGTCTTGCGCTGTTTGGAGGTTTCGGTGTTGGCCTTGTGCCGCAACTCATAGGAAAGCTCTTTAAGATTGATCCTGCCCAAAAGGTCAATGAGGCATTCCGCGCCCATTTTTGCAATGAACTTATTGGGATCGGAATCTTCCAGATACTGATTTTCCTGCGGGATGGTCTCCAAGATGTTCAGGTATTCCTCTTCGGTAAGGAAATCCATTTTCTTGATCTCCTCTCCCTCGGGGCCTTGGGCAATACCGGGCTGTATGACCACATACCGCTCGTAATAGATGATCATGTCCAATTTCTTGGAGGGCAGCCCCAGAAGGTAGCCGATCTTATTGGGCAAGGAACGGAAATACCAGATATGTGCCACGGGCACCACCAAATTTATGTGGCCCACGCGGTCCCTTCTCACCTTCTTCTCGGTGACCTCCACGCCACAGCGATCGCAGACGATGCCGCGATAGCGAATACGCTTGTACTTGCCGCAGGCACACTCATAATCCTTAACGGGTCCAAAGATGCGTTCACAGAACAATCCATCCCTTTCTGGCTTGTGGGTCCTGTAGTTAATGGTCTCCGGTTTCAAGACCTCGCCCCTGGATTCTGCCAAAATGGCTTCGGGCGAAGCCAAACCTATGGAGATCTTGTTAAACCTTTTTATTGGGTTATTATCTTTAATTCTTGCCATAATAGCGTGCTGATAATGAGTTTAATTATGTTGTTTTGCAGGTTCTGGGAACCGCTTCTATTCTTCAAGCCTAATGTCCAAACCTAATCCTTTGAGTTCGTGCATCAGTACATTGAAAGATTCTGGCAATCCAGGTTCTGGCATGGTCTCGCCCTTGACAATGGACTCGTACGTCTTGGCCCTGCCGATGACATCATCGGATTTCACCGTAAGGATCTCGCGCAGGGTGGCAGAGGCACCGTAAGCCTCCAAGGCCCAAACCTCCATCTCTCCAAAGCGCTGGCCACCAAACTGTGCCTTACCGCCCAAGGGCTGCTGGGTTATGAGGGAGTACGGCCCAATGGACCTTGCGTGCATCTTGTCATCCACCATATGGCCCAGTTTCAACATATAGATGACCCCTACCGTGGCAGGTTGGTCAAAACGTTGTCCCGTGCCACCGTCATAAAGATAGGTATGGCCATACCTTGGGATACCGGCCTCGTCCGTGTAGGCATTGATCTCGTCCAGCGAGGCACCGTCAAAAATTGGGGTGGCATATTTCTTGCCCAATTTTAGGCCTGCCCAACCCAGCACGGTCTCGTAGATTTGCCCAATGTTCATCCTGGAGGGCACGCCCAATGGATTCAACACAATGTCCACCGGGGTTCCATCTTCCAAGAAGGGCATGTCTTCCTGGCGCACGATCCTGGAAACGATACCCTTGTTCCCGTGGCGGCCCGCCATTTTGTCCCCCACCTTGAGCTTTCGCTTTTTGGCAATGTAAACCTTGGCCAACTTCATGATGCCCGCGGGCAGTTCATCGCCAACGGATATGGTAAATTTGTCCCTTCTCAGATTTCCCTGAAGGTCGTTCAGCTTGATCTTATAGTTGTGCAAAAGATCGGCCACGGAGGCGTTGGTGTCCTTGTCCGTGGTCCAGCTACCGCCTACCAAGTGGGCAAAATCGTCCACGGAGTTCAGCATTTTTAGGCTGTACTTTTTACCCTTGGGCAACACTTCCTCGCCCAAGTCGTTCAGGACGCCCTGAGAGGTCTTACCGTTCACCAAGGTAAAGAGCTTTTCCACGAGAATGTCCTTGAGCTCTTGGAACTTCACTTCGTACTCCAGCTCCAGTTTTGCAAGTTCCTCTTTGTCCTCGGAACGCTTTCTTTTGTCCTTAACCGACCTGGAGAACAGCTTCTTGTCTATCACCACACCTCTCAGTGAGGGTGATGCTTTTAGCGAGGCATCTTTTACATCGCCGGCCTTGTCCCCAAAGATGGCCCGCAACAATTTCTCTTCCGGAGTGGGATCGGACTCCCCTTTTGGGGTGATCTTTCCGATCAGGATGTCCCCGGGCTTCACTTCCGCACCAATGCGGATCATCCCGTTCTCGTCCAGGTCCTTGGTGGCCTCTTCGGACACGTTGGGTATGTCATGGGTAAGCTCTTCCGCACCCAGTTTGGTGTCCCTGACCTCCAGGGAGTATTCGTCCACGTGGATGGAGGTAAAAATGTCCTCCCGAACCACCTTTTCAGAGATCACGATGGCGTCCTCAAAATTATATCCTTTCCAGGGCATGAAGGCCACGGTAAGGTTCCTTCCCAGGGCCAGCTCGCCCTTTTCAGTGGCATACCCTTCACAGAGCACCTGTCCCTTTTTTACCTTGTCTCCACGTTTTACAATGGGTTTAAGGTTGATGTTGGTGCCCTGGTTGGTCTTTCTGAACTTGACCAAGTAATAGGTTTTTTCATCCTCATCAAAACTAATGAGGCGCTGCTCATCGGTGCGATCGTACTTTATGGTGATCTTTTCCGCATCAACATATTGGATGACGCCGTCTCCCTCCGCGTTGATCAACACCCTGGAATCAGAGGCCACTTGGCGCTCCAGACCTGTGCCAACTATGGGCGACTGGGGTTTTAACAAGGGTACGGCCTGGCGCATCATGTTGGAGCCCATCAGTGCCCTGTTGGCGTCATCATGCTCCAAGAACGGGATCAAGGATGCCGAGATGGAGGCAATCTGGTTCGGTGCCACGTCCGTGTACTGAATTTCATTGGGATCCACAACGGGGAAGTCCCCTTCCTCGCGGGCAATGACCTTTTCTGCGTCTATCTGTCCGTTGTCCTTGAGCGGTATGTTGGCCTGGGCGATCTTCATGCCCTCTTCCTCTTCGGCACTGAGGTAAACGTATTCTGCCGTGTTCACTTTGGCATCTTCCACTTTCCTGTAGGGGGTTTCCAGGAAGCCCATGGGGTTTACCTTGGCAAATACCGATAGGGAGGAAATAAGCCCAATGTTGGGCCCTTCAGGGGTTTCAATGGGGCACAGACGGCCGTAGTGGGTATAGTGCACGTCCCGCACCTCGAACCCGGCGCGCTCCCGGGAAAGTCCGCCCGGTCCCAGTGCGGACAATCTTCTTTTATGGGTAATCTCGGCCAGCGGGTTGGTCTGGTCCATGAACTGGGAGAGCTGGTTGGTACCGAAAAATGAATTGATCACCGAAGAAAGCGTCTTGGCATTGATCAGGTCAATTGGGGTAAACACCTCGTTGTCCCTTACGTTCATACGCTCACGGATGGTACGTGCCATTCTGGCCAGTCCCACACCAAACTGCGAGCTAAGCTGCTCTCCCACGGTGCGCACGCGCCTGTTGGAGAGGTGATCGATATCATCGATCTCTGCCTTGGAATTGATGAGCTCGATCAAATATTTTATGATGGTGATGATATCTTCCTTGGTAAGCACTTGCTTGTCCATTCCAATATCAAGGCCCAACTTTTTGTTCATCCGGTAGCGGCCCACTTCGCCCAGGTTGTAGCGCTGGTCGGAGAAAAACAGTTTGTCTATGATGCCCCGTGCCGTTTCCTCATCGGGCGGTTCCGCGTTTCTAAGTTGACGATAGATGTGCTCCACCGCCTCTTTTTCGGAGTTGGTGGGGTCCTTTTGCAGGGTATTGTGAATAATGGCATAATCTGATTGCGCATTGTTCTCCTTGTGCAAAAGAATGGTCTTCACGTCTGCCTCAAGGATTTCGGCAATGTGCTCTTTTTCCAGGACGGTGTCGCGGTCCAATATGATCTCGTTCCGTTCGATCGAAACCACCTCGCCGGTATCCTCGTCCACAAAATCCTCGTGCCAAGTGTTCAAGACCCTGGCGGCCAGTTTGCGTCCCAAGACCTTCTTTAGGCCGGTGTTGGACACCTTGACCTCTTCAGAAAGGTCAAAAATCTCAAGGATGTCCTTATCGCGTTCAAAACCAATGGCCCGGAACAAAGTGGTCACGGGCAATTTTTTCTTCCTGTCTATGTAGGCGTACATGACTCCGTTGATGTCCGTGGCAAACTCGATCCAAGAGCCTTTGAAAGGAATTACCCTGGCCGAATACAGCTTGGTACCGTTGGCGTGGAAAGATTGCCCAAAGAAAACACCCGGGGAGCGGTGCAACTGTGACACCACTACACGTTCTGCCCCATTGATCACGAACGTACCGCTGGGCGTCATGTAGGGGATGGTACCCAGGTAAACGTCCTGTACGATGGTCTCGAAATCTTCATGCTCCGGATCGGTACAATACAGTTTTAAGCGTGCCTTTAGGGGTACGCTGTAGGTCAATCCACGCTCAATACACTCCTGGATGGAATACCTGGGCGGATCGATGAAATAATCCAGAAACTCCAAAACGAATTGATTTCGGGTATCTGTTATGGGAAAGTTTTCCATGAAGGTGTTGTACAAGCCTTCATTTCCCCTCTCGTCCGACTTGGTTTCCAACTGGAAAAAGTCTTGAAAGGATTTGATCTGTATATCCAAAAAATCGGGGTAGTTCGGTGTATTGTGGGCCGAAGCGAAACTTATTCTTTCAGTCTGATTTGTGAACATCTACGGACGGTGTTTTGATCGTGAGTATTACGGGGTGGCGCATACCTTTATACGCCCAATCTAAAAACAGGTTTAGGTCTAGCTTCGCCGGGGCGAAAAAAGACCTAAACCAACCCCGGGAAACCCGGGGTTATGTTTGTTGCTGTTATTTAAGCTCAACTTCTGCTCCAGCTTCTTCCAAGGATTTTTTGATGCCTTCGGCCTCGTCTTTGGTAATGCCTTCCTTAACTGCTTTCGGTGCACTGTCCACAATGTCCTTGGCATCTTTGAGACCAAGACCTGTCAACTCTTTCACCAATTTCACCACAGCCAATTTAGAGCCTCCGGCCGCTTTCAAAATAACATCGAATTCGGTCTGCTCCTCGGCGGCCTCGCCACCGGCATCACCACCACCACCGGCGGCAACGGCAACTGCGGCAGCTGCGGGCTCAATACCGTACTCATCCTTTAATATATCGGCCAACTCGTTTACTTCTTTTACCGTAAGGTTAACCAACTGTTCTGCGAAATCTTTTAAATCTGCCATTTTCTATCGTTTAATGAAATTTTAAATATAAATTAGTTTAAGTGCGTTCTTATTTTTCTGATAAGGTCTTGAGGATCCCCGCAAGTTTGCCTCCACCGGACTTGAGTCCGGAGATGACGTTCTTGGCCGGTGATTGCAACAAGCCAATGATCTCCCCGATCATCTCTTCCTTGGACTTGATGCTCACCAGGGCTTCCAGATTCTCGTCCCCTATGTAAACGGCCTCCTCTACAAAGGCACCTTTCAACATGGGGCGGTCTGCTTTCTTCCTGAAGTTCTTGATCAATTTTGCCGGTGCGTTCCCTGTTTCGGAGAACATCAGGGAGGTGCTTCCCTTCAACACCTCTGGCAATTCGCCAAATTCCTTTTCGGAAGCTTCCATTGCTTTTGCAAGCAAGGTGTTCTTTACCACTGCCAACTTAATGCCTGCCTTGAAGCAAGCCCTTCTCAAATCTGAGGTGGACTTGGCATTCATTCCAGAGATGTCCGTAAGGTAAATGGTGGAGCTCTCTGCCAACTGCGCAGTCAGATCTTTTATAACTGTTGCTTTTTCTTCTCTTGTCATAATTGCTTTTCTTAACTGGGCCTGGTCTTAAATGGATTTTGGATCCAACTGGATGCTGGGGCTCATGGTGCTGGACATAAAGATACTTTTCATGTACACTCCTTTTGCAGCGGTTGGCTTCAACTTGGTCAGGGTGTCCAAAAGCTCTTGGGCGTTGTCCTTGATTTTTTCTGCGGGAAAGGAGGCCTTGCCGATGGCGGCATGCACTATTCCTGTCTTGTCCACTTTAAAATCAATTTTTCCCGCTTTTACCTCACCAACGGCCTTGGCCACATCCATGGTCACGGTTCCGGTCTTGGGGTTGGGCATTAGGCCCCTTGGACCCAACACGCGGCCCAATGGACCCAGTTTGCCCATGACACTGGGCATGGTGATGATCACGTCCACGTCTGTCCATCCTCCCTTGATTTTTTCAAGATACTCGTCCAGCCCAACATAATCGGCCCCGGCCTCTTGGGCCTCTGCCTCCTTGTCCGGGGTTACCAGGGCCAACACTTTGACGTCCTTGCCCGTTCCGTGAGGAAGGGTAACAACCCCGCGCACCATTTGATTCGCTTTTCTGGGATCCACACCCAAGCGAACGGCCAGATCCACGGAGGCATCAAATTTGGTTTTGGTGATTTCCTTCACCAAAGCAGCGGCCTCTTCCAAGGAGTACAATTTGTCCTTCTCCAATTTGGAATGGGCCTCTTTTTGCTTTTTTGTCAACTTTGCCATTTAAATTGCTTTATAAGATTTTAAAAAGGTCGCTTTCCGGCCACTTTAAGGCCCATTGACCTTGCCGTGCCCGCCACCATACTCATTGCGGATTCTACGGTGAACGCATTGAGGTCCACCATTTTGTCCTCGGCAATGGTCTTGATCTGATCCCAAGTGACATTACCGTTCTTTACCCGGTTAGGCTCGCCAGATCCCTTTTTAATCTTAGCTGCTTCCATCAATTGAACTGCCGCTGGCGGTGTCTTTACGACAAAATCGAAAGATTTGTCTTTATATACCGTGATAACAACGGGCAATACCTTGCCCGGTTTGTCCTGTGTCCTCGCATTGAACTGCTTACAGAACTCCATGATGTTAACACCGGCAGCACCTAAGGCGGGTCCAACCGGTGGCGACGGATTCGCTGCACCTCCCCTAACTTGTAGTTTAACTACTTTACCTACTTCTTTTGCCATTGTTTCTGTTTAAATTGAGATTGTGTTCTTGGAAGCAACACAATGTCTAAAAAGTGTAACAATTATCTTTAAATCTTTTCTACTTGCATGTAACTGAGCTCCAAGGGGGTCTTTCTCCCAAAGATCTTCACCATGACCTCCAGCTTGCGCTTCTCCTCGTTGATCTTCTCCACGGTACCGTTGAACCCGTTGAAGGGCCCGTCTATCACCTTCACTGTTTCACCAAAGGTGAACGGTATGGCCACCGCATCGGTGTTCACGGCCAATTCATCTACCCTGCCCAACATTCTGTTTACTTCGCTCTTGCGCAAGGGCACGGGATCCCCTCCCTTGGTCTCGCCCAAAAATCCTATGACATTGGTAATGGACCGGATAATGTGTATCATTTCCCCTCCCAGATTGGCCTTGACCATTATGTATCCGGGAAAAAACACCTTTTCCTTGTTTATCTTTTTGCCGTTCCTTATCTGCACCACCTTCTCCATGGGCACAAGGACCTCTTCCAGATAATCGGAGAAGCCGTGGCGTTCCACCTCGCTCTCTATGTATCCCTTGATCTTGTTTTCCTGACCGCTCACGGCCCTGACCACATACCATTTCTTTTCCAATACCTCTGACATAGCTTTGGCTTCTTAGTTTAGTACGTTTTCAAAGTATAGTTTTATGATCTCACTGAAAACGGTATCCACGCCCCAGGTTGCCAATGCAAAAATAATGGAGAAAACGGCAACAATGACCATAAGGTTGTACGATTCCGCACGTGGTGGCAACGAAACGTTGTTCTTGAGCTCTTCGTAAGATTCCTTGATATATGTCAACATTTTCATTCTGGTTTAGATGACCCCATCCCTGGGGCTGTAAACTTGCAAAAGGTCTCGTTTCATCGCCATCGGGAGGTCATTGAAATCATGGCCTATCCTGAACCAAGCGCTACCCTGCATGAAAGCAAACAGTACTGATTTGTGCAAATAATGCACGGGAGGAGAGACTCGAACTCCCGACACCTGGTTTTGGAGACCAGTGCTCTACCAACTGAGCTACACCCGTATTTGGCCCATGCCAGCATCTGCCATATGACCACTTCCATTTACATTTAAAGGTATCCGCCAAAAAGAAATATGACGGACACCCTTAATATGCAATAAACTAGGATTTACATTCTTTTAATCCAAGATCTTGGTCACCTGGCCAGCACCCACGGTTCTACCACCTTCACGGATGGCGAAACGAAGACCTACGCTCAAGGCGATGGGTTGGATCAAGTCTACCGTAATGGTAAGGTTGTCTCCAGGCATTACCATTTCAACACCGGATGGCAGGGCAATGTTACCGGTTACATCCGTTGTCCTAACGTAGAACTGGGGACGGTAGTTGTTGTGGAATGGCGTGTGACGGCCACCTTCTTCTTTCTTAAGGATATACACCTCAGCTTCAAACTTGGCGTGCGGCTTAACGGAACCTGGCTTACAGATTACCATACCCCTGCTGATTTGGGATTTTTCTATACCCCTTAGCAAGATACCAACGTTGTCACCGGCCTCTCCCCTGTCCAAAATCTTACGGAACATCTCTACCCCGGTGATGGTGGAAGTAAGCTTCTCGGCCCCCATACCAATGATTTCAACGGGATCTCCCGTATTGGCTATACCGGTCTCTATTCTACCAGTGGCCACGGTACCACGACCTGTGATGGTGAACACATCTTCAACGGGCATCAAGAAATCCTTGTCCACATCGCGCTTTGGCAATTCGATCCAGTTGTCCACGGCATCCATAAGCTCCATAACGGTATCTACCCACTTTTGCTCGCCGTTGAGGGCGCCCAAGGCAGATCCGGAGATTACGGGCCCATTGTCTCCATCGTACTCATAGAAGGAAAGCAATTCCCTTACCTCCATCTCAACAAGTTCCAATAGCTCCTCGTCATCCACCATGTCCACTTTGTTCAAGAAGACCACGATTCTTGGAATGCCAACCTGGCGGCCCAAAAGGATGTGCTCGCGTGTCTGTGGCATGGGACCGTCCGTGGCGGCAACCACCAAAATGGCACCGTCCATCTGTGCGGCACCCGTTACCATGTTCTTTACGTAATCCGCGTGACCTGGGCAATCTACGTGTGCATAATGACGGTTGGCCGTTTGATACTCAACGTGAGATGTATTGATGGTAATACCCCTTTCCTTCTCCTCCGGAGCATTGTCAATAGAATCAAAGCTTCTTAGCTCAGATAAGCCTGCGTTTGCCAAAACGGTGGTGATGGCGGCAGTCAATGTAGTTTTACCGTGATCCACGTGTCCAATGGTACCTATGTTAAGGTGCGGTTTGGAACGATCAAAAGTTTCCTTTGCCATTTTTAATTGATTTAATCTTAGTTTATATTAGTGTACAAATTTATACCTTAATTGAGCCAATGACGGGAATTGAACCCGTGACCTCTTCCTTACCAAGGAAACGCTCTACCCCTGAGCTACACCGGCATGCCCTCCTAAAAAACCCATCTTGCTTGGCCGGGCGCCAAGAGCGTATCCAAACCTTGGCATTGGGCCAAGTTGCGTCCAGATCACGGTTACAGCGAACCAAGGGCAGGCTGTGGAGGTTTTTTTAGAGCGGGAGACCGGGTTCGAACCGGCGACATTCAGCTTGGAAGGCTGACGCTCTACCAACTGAGCTACTCCCGCAAAAAAAATGATGAAAAAGTGGGGAGAGCAGGATTCGAACCTGCGAAGACATAGTCAGCAGATTTACAGTCTGCCCTCGTTGGCCGCTTGAGTATCTCCCCATGTTTTTTCAAAATCAATATGTTATGAACGTGCTCTTGTTTTCACCTTGTCCAGGGAGAGCAGCCCCGAGGCTTCGGGGGAACCTGCGAAAACCATGAACGCAAACCTACGGTCTGCCCTCGTTGGCCGCTTGAGTATCTCCCCAATGTTTTTTCAAAATCAATATGTTATGAACGTTTTCGCCCACTCTTCATACAGGGCCCCAATGCTGCCCTGTTCCTTTAAACAGGCATCTTGGATGCTTTTTTTGGAGCCGATGGAGGGACTCGAACCCACGACCTGCTGATTACAAATCAGCTGCTCTAGCCAGCTGAGCTACATCGGCATTTTCCACACTTTAAAGCATAAAAAAGCCCGTTATTTCTAACGGACTGCAAATGTATTGATTTATTTGCTTTATCAAAATAAATTTTAAAAAAAATTGACTAGGCCCTGGGGCTGTGTTTTCCCTTCATCTTTTTTAGCTTCCGCTCCAAGGAATTGCAGGCAGAGTCCACGGCTTCCTCAAAGCTTCGACATTGCTTTTTTACCATGAAATGGTCCTTGGGCACTTTTACTTTGATCTCCACAATTTTATTCTCTTTTGAACTGGTGTTTTCAACCTTTAGGAACACATCGGAATGGATGACCTTATCGTAGAAGGTCTCCAGCTTGTCCATTCGGTGCTGTAGGAAATGAATGAGTTCCGGATTGGCATTGAAATTTACGGATTGCGCGTTTACTTTCATGCATGGTGGTTTTGTTTCCAGCTCCCGTTTGGGATGCTAGAAGGGTTAAACTTGTCTATTTGTTCACATTTCTGGGATGGGCCATGGCGTGCACCTTTTTTAAGGTGGCAATATCATTGCTGGCATACACCTGGGTGGAGGCCAAGGAACCGTGCCCCAAAAGCTCTTTTACCGAGTTTAGATCGGCACCCCCGCGCAGTAAGTGGGTGGCAAAGGTGTGGCGCAGTATGTGGGGACTCTTTTTCACTTTGGTGGATACTCCCTGAAAGTACTTATTTACTATTCTATAAACAAGGGTTTCGTAAAATTTATTGCCTTTGTTGGTCACGAAGACATGATGGTTTCCCAACCCGATCCCCTTTGCGTTCCGGACCTCCATGTATTCTTTAAAAAGCGTCCTTGTCTCCGCAAGGAAGGGAAGTATCCGCTCTTTGTTCCTTTTCCCGAGCACTTTTATGGAAAGGTCATCTGGGCCCACATGGCCCAAGGTGAGGTTTATGAGCTCTGCACGGCGCACCCCGGTGGTGTACATTAGGTTGATCATGAAGCGATCCCTGCTGCCCTCAAAACCTTCCGGATATACAATGGCCCGCAACACCCGCTCCATTTCCTTTTCGGAAAATGGCACTTCTGCCTTGGCCTCCACTTTGAGTGACCTGTGCTTGGCCAAAGGATTGCGCTCCAAAAGGCCCGCTTTTTGAAGAAACCTGTAATAGGCTTTTAAGGAGGCCATCTTTCTGTTGATCGCCCGGTTGGACATGCCGCTCTCGGCCAGCCCCACGATCCAATGGCGAACCATGGGATAGGACACCTCGGAAAGGGATTGGATGCCGTGTTCCTTGCCACAATGTTCGGCGAAGGTTTCCACATCCCGTCCATAGGCGGTTATGGTGTGGGAAGAATACTGCTTTTCCAAGCCCAGATAGGCCTTAAATTTTGCTAGCGACATACCCAAAGGTAGCAAACCCTCTTTAAAACTGGTAGGGTTGGCCCATAAAATGCCAAAAGCACGGGGCTATTGTCTTGGACAAAAAAAATCCCGCCATTTCCGGCGGGATTTATCTTTTCATTCCGAGCAAAGCTTAACCGTTCTCACGATCGCGAAGCTCTTGAATGTATTCTGCTTTTTGAATTTGTGCCCTACGGGCCACGGAGGGTTTGGTAAACTCCTGGCGCTCTCGCAAGCGCTTCATGGTTCCTGTCTTGATGAACTTACGCTTAAAACGCTTCAAAGCCCTATCTATGTTCTCTCCTTCTTTTATCGGTATTATTAACATTGGCTACAACCTCCTTTCTTTAGTGATTAGGCCGGCAAAGATAAAAACAATTTTCACATGCACAACCCCTTTTTTATAACTTGCCCCAACTCTTGGTTGACGGCCATACCCCTTCACTGCCCCACGGAAGGCAAGTGCAACTCCCTGCCCTGTTCCTTTTTGCTTGTGCCACCTAAAACAAGAGCACCAGGTCGGGGCCGTTATTTGGCCGTGCGATACTCCTTTTTGTCAATGACGATCTTGGCAATGATCTCCTTTAGGATTTCGGAAGTTCCGCCACCTATGCGGCCCAACCTGCTGTCTCGCAACATCCTGGCCAAGGGATAATCTTCAATATAGCCGTAACCGCCCAGAAATTGCAGGCAATTGTCAATGACCTCGTCGGCCATTTTAGTGCTCTTCAATTTGGATATGGTGGCCTCGCGCACCACATACTCCCCTTTTTCCATCTTTTGGACCACCCCATAGTTGTACATTTTACAGAGTTCAAGGTCGGCATGCATGTCCACCAACCGGTGGCGCAGGGCCTGGTACTGGTCTATGGTCTTGCCAAAGGTTTGCCTTTCGGACATGTACTGCAAGGTATAGTCCATGGCATGCTCCGCACGGGCATGGGCGTTGATGCCCATGATGAGCCGCTCCAGGGCAAAGGCCTCCATAATGAGCGTAAATCCCTTGCCTTCTTCCACGAGCAGGTTCGCCGCCGGCACGGAAACATTGTCAAACGCCAGTTCTGCCGTGTCCGACGCCCTCCAGCCAAGCTTGTTCAGCTTGTTTGCGGTAACGCCCTCACTGTCCAGGTCCACAATGAACAGACTAATGCCCTTGTTGCCCAATTTGGGGTCCGTTTTTGCCGCCAGGATAATGTAGTCGCCATACACCCCATTGGTGATAAAGGTCTTGGACCCATTGATGATGTAGTGGTCTCCTTTGCGTTGTGCCGTGGTGCGCATCCCGGCCACATCGCTGCCGCCAAAGGGTTCGGTAACGCCAAGGCACCCCACTTTTTCGCCGTGCACACTGGGCACCAGATAGGCCCTTTTTTGGTCCTCGTTGGCATTTTTGTTGAGATGGGTCATGGCCAGGTATTCATGGGCCCACATGGCCGCGGCGAAACCCCCAGAGTTGATTTTCTGCAATTCTTCCAAGAAGATAACCGTGTAGAAAAGATCAAGGCCCAATCCGTCATGGCTTTCGGGCGTGGCAAGGCCAAAGTAGCCCATTTCCCCAAACTTTTTCCAAATGGCGGCATCAATGGTGCCGTTTTCCTCCCAAACGTCCACGTGCGGCACCACTTCTTTCTGTAAAAAACTCTTTAGGCTCTCTCTAAATAAATGATGTTCTTCAGTGAAGTACAAACTTTGCATAGCGCTATTTTTTTGCCGTCAAATATAGCTTAATTCTATCAATCCTGTGGGACGGAAAATCCTTAATCCGCAATAATTCGTCAAGGGAAGCGATACTGTCGTTGCTTATCCTGTAATCTACAATGGCACGTGCCAACGACCAATCAATATAAACCAATTGGGCCAACTCCTGGGCCGTTGCGCTATTCACGTCCAGCTTTTGGATCTTGGGCGGATTGGGCAGCCCGTAACGTTCAAAAACCCGATCGGCCACCTCTTTGTCCAAACCGTAGGTCTCGTACAATTGCCCTTTCACCAAGAACCCCCCCAAGCGTTCCCGAAACTTGACGATCCGCTGGGAGAGCTTGTCCCCAATGCCATGGATTTCTTTGAGCTCTTCCGCAGTGGCGGCGTTCAAATCCCTTTTGGCCAATGCCTCCCTTGATGTTGCGCGCTTTTCCCCCGTTTTTTTTGAACTGCGGCGGGAGGTTGTCCACTCCGGAAACTTAAAAAGGGGCGCAAGCGCCCTTAACAGGGAGTCTCCCACTCCGGTGACCTCTTGGAACTCCGCCGCGGAGTTCACAAAACGCCCAGCTTCCCTAAATTGGTGCAGGCGGTCCAGCTCCTCCACGGACATGCCCAAGGTGTAACCTTTGTAGTCTGAAACATAATTGGGGTTAAAAGGGTACCGCCTCAGGGTATCGGCAAGGCGCGCCCGTTCCTTGAGGGCGTCCACACTGGCCTGGGTCTCGTTGTCCGGTTTAAAGACCTCGGCCGGCCCCCTTGCCCAATGGTCATGCACGTAATGTCCTAGTTGCAGCAACACCAAAATGAGCAACAAATAAAAAATCCCATTTCGTTCCTGTTTGTTGAACCGAAAATGGGATTTGAACTTTTCCATTGCACAGGGCCTTAGGGGGTAGCCTCCCGCTGTTTTTTGAACAGTTTGTTGGCCTTGAGCTTCACCAGGTAATCGCCCAGGTCTTTTTTCACTTCCCCGGACATGATGTACAGCCCAATGATGTTGGGGAAGGACATGGCCAAGATCATCATGTCCGAGAAGTCCAGGACGGCGCCCAAGCTCACTGAAGCACCGATGACCACAAAGACCAGAAAGACGATTTTGTAAACAAACTCGGTCCTTTTGCTCTTTCCAAATAGGTAGGTCCAAGCCCGCATGCCATAATACGACCAAGAGATCATGGTGCTGAAGGCGAACAGGAACACCGCAAGGGCCAAGACATAGGGGAACCAGGAAATCTGACTGGCAAATGCATCGGAGGTCAACTGTGCGCCGGCCATACCCTCCACCTCGTGCATACCGGTAAAGATGAGCACCAAAGCCGTTAACGTACAGACCACCACGGTATCTATAAAGGGTTCCAAGAGGGCCACAAAACCCTCGGATGGCGGGTGGTTGGTCTTAGCGGTACTATGGGCTATGGCCGCGGAGCCCACACCTGCCTCGTTGCTAAAGGCCGCCCGCTGGAAGCCCACCACCAAAACCCCGATGATGCCGCCCTTGAGGGCAGAAGGATTGAAGGCACCGTCTATAATGGCCGAAAAAGCGGGCCCGATGTTCTGTATGTTCATAATGATGACGGCCAAGGCGGCCACGATATAAATGGATGCCATAATGGGCACCACCCGGCCTGTGACCTTGGCAATGCTATTGATGCCCCCAATGATCACCACGCCCACGAGGATGGCCGTGACCAGGCCAAACCAGAAGCCATTGCCTACCAGGGCAGGAAACTGACCGGCCAATTGCTCAAAGGACTGGTTGGCCTGGAACATGTTGCCGCCACCGAAGGAGGCGCCAACGGCCAAGACGGCAAAGATACCGGCCAATACTTTTCCAAATCCCTTCATGTTGCGCTTTTCCAGACCGTAGCGGAGGTAGTTCATGGGGCCGCCAAAAACACGGCCATCCGGAAGAATGTCCCGATACTTTACGCCCAAGGTGCATTCCACAAATTTGGAGGACATGCCCAGGAGGCCGCAGACGATCATCCAGAACGTGGCCCCGGCACCACCCAGGGAAACGGCCACGGCCACCCCGGCAATGTTGCCCAGGCCCACCGTACCGGACACCGCAGTGGCAAGGGCCTGGAAATGGGTCACTTGTCCAGGAGCATCCGGATTGTCGTATTTGCCCTTGGCCAAGTCAATGGAATGTTTAAACCCGCGGATGTTGATGAAGCCCATCCTTATGGTGAAAAAGGTAGCACCCAGTACCAACCAGATCACAATGAACGGGATGCTTTTTTCCACGGGGTCGCCGTTGGGATGGGTGATCACCTCGGGGTCGTCATATTTGATCTCCGCAAAATAATGGGCACCCTGTTCTATGATGTGTTCCTGGTTTTCTGAATTATAGATGACGTTCCCCTCTTTGGTAAGTTGCTTCAAGTTTCCGCTGGCCGTTGCCGCTATGGTCTGCTTGCCTTCCTTTGTACTGGAGATGATCGCAATGGCGTCTCCCCTTTTCACCTTGTCGCCTTCGCCCTTAAGCCATTTATCCAGGATGTATTTGTTATCCATTTCGGGAGACCAATTGGGAATGGGGATGCGTTCCGCATCGGCATAGGCCACGGGATCATAAATGCCCAGGGCGGCAAAGGGATCCCAAAAGAGCACGGAACCCAAGGCGCCCACAGCGGGTGTCATGGCCCCGTTGAAGACCTCCGTTATGGCCTCGGTCTTTACCTTAAAGACCTTGGTCACGGCCGTGCCCTTGGCATCGGTGACCACTACACTGTAAGATATTCCCTCCACGAGTCCGGAAGCCCTTTTGGAGGTGAGGGGCGTATCCTGGTTGCTCCATTTAAAGATATAAGGTGGTGCTCCACCGCGCACCTTGAGCTCAATGACCCCATCATTGATCTTGTTGCTTGGGTTGTAGGTCTTTCCCGTTACGGTAAGTTCCTGGGAAAAGGCCAGTGCAGCGCAAAATAGGGCCAGCACGGCGGTTAACATCTTCATTCTTCTTTGTTCTTTACGCATTTGAATTGGTCTTGAAGGGCAATATCATAAAAAAAATCAACGCAATCAAATTAATGTCCACATTACTTGTCAGGGCAAACGAAACACGGCGTCTAGGGTGCTGATCTACTGGGAGCTGCGAAAAACCATCGCGTTGGTCCCGGGCTGCACACCCATCTCCCCGTTCGGTTTATGGGAAGGGCGCGGACCGTGCCAACGGGCCCCGTTTTGGAGAATGCCACCGTGGTCTTGGTGCCCGCCTTGAGACAAAGGGCATCTTTACGGAGGTGTTCCCTGATATGGCAGGTAGCACGTCACCCCCATCACCGCCATAAGGGAAATTCCCCAGCGGACCCAACAGCTCTTGGCACGAGGCCGAACGAAGATGCTCAAAGGTCAAAAACAGACGTTCTTTTGGTGTAAACGAGGTCCTTGATCTTGAGCCAAAAGGCCAAAAAGAGATAAAGGGCAAAACCAAAGCCAAGGGTGGCAAAAGTGAGATAGATGAACGTGGTCCTAACCACCCGCGTACGAATGCCCATACGCTCCGCTATGCGCCGGCAGACCTCAAACCCCCTTTTTTGGAGATAGTGCAGAAGCTCGTAAAAGGTTTTCATCGGTTCCAATTTACTTTTTTGGTCAATGATGGGGTGCGGGAGCCATCCTTCGCATGGCCAATGACCACTTTTTAAGGTAACCGTGACGCCCCGCTTGTGCCAATGGACATTTTGCTCGGCATCAGGGATCGTGATCCATCCTCACTTGGACAAAATTACGACTTTCCCTGCAATAATTGGGCTCCAACCGCACATTGCAGGCACTTGTTTTGGGTGCAATACTGTTGGTAGAGCTGCAGCATGGCCTGTGCCTCTTTCGCATTGGCCGGGGGCACGCCCAAATCGGCATATTTTTTAAGGATACTGTTCTGCTCTGCCGCTATGGCCTCCATTTGGTCCAAAACGGGCTGTGTTGCCGTGCCCTTTAGGTGGCGGGCATGGCAAAATCCCAAGGGTGCCAGTACGTTGATGACCAGCAGGTCCAAAAAACGAGCAGAAATCCTCTTTTTTTGCTTGCGCGATGGTTTCCCAAAGTTGTAGTGGTGGTCCCAATACGGCAACAGGGGCACGGCGAACAAGTCTGCCAGCGTTGCCCTGCCAACATCCATCAAGGTTTGGAAGACATTTTGGCGATGCGCATAGAAAGCTGCCAGTTGGGCCAGGCGCACGGTGGGGAAATTGGCCGGCCTAAGCCCAAAGAACTCCGGTGGGCCGGTTACCGGAAGCTCCAGTCCATACTTGTGCTTCAAGAACCGGAACTCCCTTTGTAGGGCCAGATAGTGTTCATCTTCCACGGTACCGCGTTCCAACAGGCCGGCCATCCCCATGAACAGCGCCTCCATTTGTAACGGCTGCCCGTACAGTTTACGGACAAGGACAAAGGGAATGTGGGTGGCCACTTGGTGAAAGTGGGGGCCGTTTATTTTTGAACCAAAACGCTCCATCATCAAGACAAAGAGCACCTGTTCCCAATTGTTGTGCGAGGCCTTCAAGAGGGCCTCTACCCGTGTGGACTTTCCTTCCAAGCGTTCCAAGTACAAACGATCCAGCCAATTCTGAAATAAAAATTCGGGAACGTTCCTTATGTCCGTCCGGCAATTGACATCTGTTTTCCGCTGTCCTTTAAAAAGACGCTCATACCTGTCCAAGAGTGCTTCTGGAATATGGTCCCTGAGCTGCAAGGTGGGCAGGAAATTACCGTCCCCACCCACAATTTCCCGATCGTGCTCCCAGACCACGTGCAGGATCACGTTGGCATACTTGGCATCGGTCTCGTGCTTGTGGGCGTACCAGTGCGAAGACCTGATGTGCACCTCCACGTTTCCCGCCCAAAGTTGCCCGGATATGCGCAATTGGGCGTTGAAAAAATCAGGCCCGCTCAAATGGTTGTGGGTTCCCAGGGAGACCACCTCAATGGGTTCGCCCGTGGTGGTGACCAAGCTATCCTGGGGGAACTTACCGTGTTTCCAGACAAAGTGCAGGAGATCTTCGCGCATGCACTAAAAATAAGAAAAATGAGGGTTTTGGAACCCTTTTTTGCACGAATTGCCCGATCAGGGGGCCACTTCGCCCTGCCACTCCATAAAACCACCTTTTAGGTTATAGGCCTTTTGGAAACCCATACTGTCCATGATGGCACAGGCCTGTCCACTGCGGTTGCCACTGCGGCAATAGACGTAATAGCTCTTGGACTTGTCCAACTTTTCCAACCCGTCCACAAATTCCTGTCCCTTGTAAATGTCCAGGTGCATCGCATTGGGAATGCGGCCCTCCTCCAGTTCTTCCTCGGTGCGCACATCCAAAATGGCGGCGTTTTCATCGCTTTTGAGCTGCTCGGCCCATTCCAATTGTGTCAAATCTGCCATAATTATCGTTTTAGGCTTCAAAAATAATTCTTTTTTGATGAAGCAAGACCGCTTGCCACGGGCATCCGAAAAAAACACATCAAAACCACCCTTTACGGGGCCCATGCTTCATTGGGAGGGAACTTCCGGCCAATGAAACCGACCCCTGGCCCGATGCCCTTTTGGTTGCGGGCCATATTTTAACAAAAATTTAGTGCCCCAGTGGCTTGGACAAATGGAAATGCACCATACATTTGTACCAACAATAGTTGTTGTTACATGAATGTTGAAGCAGCCATAAAGACCACCAAGGAGATTCCGCTCAAGAAGCGTACGCTCATCCATTTATCGCTCATAAACAACAAGATCAATGAGCAGATGATGGCGGCCTTGAAACCTTTCGACATTTCCCTGCCCCAATTTAACGTGCTGCGTATCTTAAGGGGGCAACAAGGAAAGCCCGCCAACCTGCAGACCATAAACGAGCGCATGGTGACCAAGATGAGCAACACCACCCGTTTGGTCGATAAGTTGATGGGCAAGGGCTGGGTGCAAAAAGAAATATGCCGGCACAACCGCCGCAAGGTGGAGATTTCCATTACCCGCTCGGGACTGGAGGAGCTGGAAAAAATAGATGGCATCATCCTTGCCCTGGAAGACAAGGTGGTAGGGAATTTCAAGGCCAGTGAATTACAGGAACTGAACGAATTATTAAACAAATTTTAAAGTACCGGAATGACCAACGTATTGGATAAATTGAACTGGCGCTATGCCACAAAAAAGTTCGACAGTGACAAAAAAATCAGTGAGGCGCACCTGAACACCCTACTGGAAGCGGCCAGGCTAAGTGCCTCTTCCTACGGGCTACAGCCCTATCACGTCTATGTGGTGGAGAAACAAGAAATAAAAGAACAGCTAAAACCACATTCCTGGAACCAGTCACAGATAACGGATGCCTCGCACCTGCTTGTCTTTGCCAGCCACATCAATTTCAAGGAAGACCTGGTGGACAATTATTTGAAAAATGTGAGCGACATTCGCCAGACCCCCCACGAAAGCCTTGAGGGCTACGGGGCCTTCATGAAGTCCAAGCTCATGCCCATGAGCAATGCAGACAAGCAACATTGGGCTTCCAACCAAGTGTATCTGGCCCTGGGCAATGTAATGACCATTGCCGCCGAACTTCAATTGGACACCTGCCCCATGGAGGGCTTTGAGCCCGAGAAGTACAATGAGATCCTGGGGCTGAACGAAAAAAACCAAAGCGCCTCCGTGGTGCTGGCGGTGGGCTACAGGTCCCACGAAGATGCCACACAGCACTACCCTAAGGTAAGGTACCGCAAAGAGGATTTAATTACCCATATATAAACACCCTTAATTTTAACAGAAACCATTTAAAAAGAAGAAAAATGAAAAAAACAGTTTTAAGTTTGGCCTTGGCCATGGTATTTGGAGTTACGGCAACGGCCAACACCTACACCGAAGAAGAAAAAGTTCCCGTAAAGGCTGCGGAAAGTACCATTACTTGGAAAGGCTACAAGGTAACCGGTGAGCACGCGGGCACCATGGCCTTGAAATCTGGCCATTTGGTCATGGACGGAAAGAAATTGACGGGAGGCGAATTCGTGGTGGACATGAACTCCCTGACCGTTACCGATCTCAAGGCCGGTGAAGGCAAGGAAAAATTGGAAGGGCACCTGAAATCTGACGATTTCTTTGGCGTGGCCAACCACCCCGAGGCCAAATTGGTCATTACCTCGGCCGAGAGTTTTGGCAAAAACTCCTACACCGTTCAAGGAGACCTGACCATTAAGGACATTACCAAGCCCGTGACCTTTGTAATTTCCATGTTCCAGGACAAGGCCACCGCCTCCATTAAAATAGATCGTTCCAAATTTAACGTTCGCTATGGGTCGGGCAGCTTTTTTGACAACCTTGGGGACAAGACCATCTATGACGAGTTTGACCTTGTGGTAGATCTGGCCCTATAGACCGGCTACCGTTTTTGCCAAACGATGGGGCACGATGGCGCCCTCCCAAAAACGGAAGGCACAGCACCAAAAATCCCCCTAGGCCTTTAGGGGGATTTTTATTTTTGTGGGCCGAAGTTTTGTGGGGCAAAAATTCCTTTCTATATTTGGTTCAATGAAAACGACAAAAAACATTTGGTGGTGGATTCCATTACGACAGCCCTCGTGACGCCATCCCCCTATGAACATATCAAGGCTTGTCTTCACGACAGGCCTTTTTCTATTTAAAGCGCCAAACCCAGCATATCCGAACAGATGACTTTTGAACTGAAAACGCACTATAAAAAAATCCTGGCAGACACCATTACCCCGGTAAGCGTGTACCTCAAGATCCGGGACCGCTTTCCCAACAGCCTTTTACTGGAGAGCAGTGACTACCATGCCAATGACAACAGCTTTTCCTACATCTGCTGCAATCCCATCGCTTTCATAAAAGTGGCCAATGAAACCATTGTAAAGAGCTATCCCGATGGCACCACCCAAACTATGGCCATTACGGGCTCGGTGGACGTTATCCGTGAAATTTCGGCGTTTGGCGCTGCCTTTAAGGTGCAAGACCAAGACGTAAAGTTCATCACCAATGGGCTCTTTGGTTTTATGGCCTACGATGCGGTTCGTTATTTTGAGGATGTGGACATCGCCCAAAAGGAAGGGTCCATTGCCGTGCCGGACATGTACTATGCCGTCTATCAGAACATCATAGCCATTGATCACTTTAAAAACGAAGCCTACCTCTTTGCCCACTGTCACGGCACGGAAAACAATATCCCGGAACTGGAACAAGTGCTCAAGGTGCGTAACTTTGCTTCCTACAATTTCTCCAAGAAGGGCACCGTGAGGACCAATCTGGAAGACGGGGAATTTAAAGAGCAGGTGGCCAAGGCCAAGCAGCACTGCCAGCGCGGCGATGTGTTTCAATTGGTACTTTCCAGAAGGTTTTCCCAAGATTTCAAGGGCGATGAGTTTAATGTGTACCGGGCCCTGCGCAGCATAAATCCCTCTCCCTACCTGTTCTTTTTTGATTATGGCGATTTCAAGATATTTGGGAGCTCGCCCGAAGCACAGATCATCGTGAAGGACAACAAGGCAGAGATCCACCCCATTGCGGGCACCTACAAGCGCACCGGCAACGACGAAAAGGATGCGGAACTGGCCAAAAAATTGGCCGGAGACCACAAGGAGAACAGTGAACACGTGATGCTGGTGGACCTTGCCCGGAACGATCTTAGCCGCAACGGCAATATGGTGAAGGTGGAAACCTACCGGGAAGTCCAGTTTTTTTCGCATGTGATCCATTTGGTCTCCAAGGTAACCGGCATCAAGAAACCGGACATTGACACCCTGAAAGTGGTGGCAGACACCTTCCCGGCCGGAACCCTGAGCGGCGCCCCGAAGCACAAGGCCATGCAGCTCATTGAAAAATATGAAAAGACCAGCCGTGGCTACTACGGCGGTGCCATAGGTTTTATGGACTTTAAGGGCAATTTTAACCACGCCATCATGATCAGGACCTTTCTGAGCAAGGACCATACCCTGCATTTCCAGGCAGGGGCCGGTCTAGTGGCGGCCTCCGATGCGGAAGATGAACTACAGGAAACCTACAACAAGCTGGGGGCACTGAACAAGGCCCTGGACATTGCCCAGACCGTGGTGCCCTAGCCCCATTGACAAAAAAAGTGAACCATGCCATTCAAGAAACCACACCTACCCACGCCCTTAAAAAGCAACACAACCCAATTGGCCCTTATGGAGATGGCCTTAAACAGATAGAAAATGGGCAAGAACACTGAAATGCAAGAACAGACCCGTACCGCCACTAAGGAACCTATTGGGACCGCATCCATTTTAATGTTGGACAATTACGACAGTTTTACCTATAACCTGGTGCACTATCTGGAAGAGCTGGGTGGCCAGGTTACCGTAAAACGAAACGATCAACTGACCCTGCAAGAGGTAGATGCCTTTGAGGCCATAGTGCTGTCCCCGGGGCCCGGAATTCCGGAAGAAGCGGGCCTGCTCAAGAAAATCATTGAAACCTATGGCCCCCACAAACGTATTTTTGGGGTCTGCCTGGGCCAGCAGGCCATTGCCGAAGTCTATGGGGGCAGCCTCACCAACCTGGACCAAGTGTACCATGGGGTGGCCACGGCCATTACCATTACGGAGAACGACTACATCTTTAACGGACTGCCGCGCGAGATCATGGTGGGCCGTTATCATTCTTGGGTGGTGCACCCCAATTTGCCATCGGTGCTGGAAGCCACCTCCGTGGACAAGAACGGCCAGATCATGTCCCTGCGACATAAGACCCATGATGTAAGGGCGGTACAGTTTCATCCGGAATCGGTCTTGACCCCGGAGGGCAAGCACATCTTAAAAAATTGGTTGCAGCCCCCCGCCAGTGAAAGGCAGGTGCTCGAGCTAAGGAACAAACAAACCAACTAAACCACCAAAGCCAACAAACTTTCCTTTGGGGAAGACCGCAGACCAGCATGTCATGAAAGAAACACTGAACAGACTCATTAACCACGAAATCCTGGAAAAACAGGATGCCAAATCCATTTTGGTGAACATTGCCAAGGGCGATTACAACACCAGCCAGATCGCGGCCTTTCTCACGGTCTACATGATGCGCAGCGTCACCATTGCCGAACTGGAGGGATTCCGCGATGCCCTTTTGGAACTCTGTGTGGCCGTGGACCTTTCGGACTACAACCCCATTGACCTCTGTGGCACCGGCGGGGACGGTAAGGATACCTTTAATATCTCCACCCTGTCTTCCTTTGTTACCGCAGGGGCGGGCATCAAGGTCACCAAACACGGCAATTACGGTGTTTCCTCCAAATGCGGCAGCAGCAACGTCATGGAGTTTCTGGGCATTGCCTTTAGCAATAAGGCAGATTTTCTCAAGAAATGTATGGACAAGGCCGGGATTTGCGTGCTCCACGCCCCCTTGTTCCACCCGGCAATGAAGAACGTGGCGCCCATACGGCGGGAACTGGCCGTAAAGACCTTTTTCAACATGTTGGGGCCCATGGTAAACCCCGCTTTTCCCAAAAACCAAATGGTGGGGGTCTTTAACCTGGAGCTGGCCAGAATGTACGGTTACCTCTACCAGAACACGGATAAAAATTTTACGGTCTTGCACGCCTTGGACGGTTATGATGAAATTAGCCTTACAGGAAACACCAAGACCATATCCAACGGAACCGAGGGTATCCTAAAACCAGATGATTTTGGGCTAAGCCCCATAACGGCCGAAAGTATTGCGGGCGGGGACGACATTGCCCAATCTGCCCAGATTTTTATGAACGTATTGAACGGAAAGGGCACGGAGGCACAGAACAACGTGGTCTGTGCCAATGCCGGTGTGGCCATTGCCACCGTGGAAAAATGCACCCCAAGGGAAGGCTTTGAAAAGGCCAAGGCTTCCCTACTGGGCGGCAAGGGGTTGGCCGCCCTTAGAAAATTGCAAGAATTGAGCAGGGAAGCCTGAGCTACAAAAAGCCGAACAAGGATATGGACATACTCGCTAAAATAGTGGCGGACAAGCATAAGGAAATTGCTTTGAAGAAACAGGTGGTTCCGGCTTCCCAATGGGAGCAAAGTGCGCTTTTTAACAGAAGGGGGGCCTCCCTCAGCACCGCCCTTAGGAAGAAGGGCAACGGCATCATTGCAGAGCACAAGAGGCGATCGCCCTCCAAAAAGACCATCAACCAAAACACCAATGTGGGCCAAGTGGCACGGGGTTATGAAAGCGCCGGTGCCTGTGGCATGAGCGTACTCACGGACATCAAGTATTTTGGTGGTTCCCTGGAAGATCTGCTGCTGGCCCGTGCCTCGGTGGCCATGCCCCTGTTGCGAAAAGAGTTCATTGTGGACGAGTACCAATTGCTGGAGGCCAAGGCCCACGGCGCGGATGTTATCTTGCTCATAGCCGCCGTCTTGGACCGGGCCGCCATAAAGCACCTCTCCGAATTTGCCCAAAGCTTGGGTCTGGAAGTGCTGTTGGAAGTGCACAACCAGGCCGAGCTACAGAAAGCGATCATGCCCAGTTTGGACATGCTGGGCGTGAACAACCGTGACCTGACCACCTTTAACGTAAGCCTGGAAACGAGCAAGACCTTGGCCGATAAGATTCCGGACGATTTTGTGAAGGTATCCGAAAGCGGCATCAGTACGGTGCAGGCCATACAAGACCTTGCCCCTTACGGATACCAAGGCTTTTTAATTGGAGAGAATTTTATGAAAACCGGGCGTCCCGGAAAAGCGGCAAAAGATTTCATTGACCAATTGAAATGAGCATGGACCACAACTACCCCAACACCCCGCCCCGCAACCCGGATGCCTTGCGCCCCAAGGGCGGCCTACCCAAGCTAAAGGTCTGCGGCATGCTCCATAACACCGCCCAAGTGGCCGGCCTAAGACCCGATTATCTGGGGTTTATCTTTTGGGAGGGCTCCCAGCGGAACTTTAAGGGGCAGATGCCGCCCGTGCCCCATACCGTGAAAAAGGTGGGGGTCTTTGTAAACGCGCCCCAGGAAACGGTAACGCGCACCACCGCCATGCACGGCCTCCTGTTGGTGCAGTTGCACGGAAACGAAACCCCTGAAATGTGCAGGTCGCTCCAAATGGCCATGCCCCATGTGCAACTGATCAAGGCCTTCCCCATCAAGGACCAGTTCAATTTTCACCAGCTGGAAGCCTATGAAGAAGTGGTGCATTTTTTTCTGTTCGATGCCAAGGGTAAACTGCCCGGTGGCAATGGCTATACTTTCAATTGGAAGGTGCTGGAAAAATATCCCTCCCAAAAACCCTACTTCTTGAGCGGTGGCATAGGGCTGGAACAGCAGGGCCAGATCAAGGAATTTCTAAAGAGGCCGGAAGCAAAATACTGCCATGCCATTGATGTGAACAGTAAATTTGAAACCGCTCCAGGGGAAAAGAACGTGACCCGTTTAACGCAATTTATGGTTGGTATGGGCTGGCAAGAGGGCACCGCGACCCGGGAGGGCCCAATGTAATCTAAAAAGAAGCACGAGAAAAGCTTGGGATAAAACCGGTACCTGCAACAGGGAATTGTCCTTAATTGAAAAAGAAAAAAGAAAATGAAAAGAGAAATGAACATTACGGACCCTAAAAAGATGTTGGGCGGCTTCCATGCCGATCAACGGGGGTACTACGGCACCTTTGGCGGGGCCTTTATCCCGGAAATGCTCTACCCCAATGTGGAGGAGTTGCGGCAGCAGTATTTGGACATCATGTACACGGAGTCTTTCCAGAAGGAGTTTCAACAACTTTTAAGGGACTATGTGGGCAGGCCCTCCCCCTTGTATTTCGCCAAGCGCCTGTCCCAAAAGCACGGCACCAAGGTGTACCTAAAACGGGAAGACCTGAACCATACCGGCGCCCACAAGGTAAACAACACCATTGGCCAGATCTTGATGGCCAAGAAGTTGGGAAAGACCCGCATCATTGCCGAAACCGGCGCCGGGCAGCACGGCGTGGCAACGGCCACCGTCTGTGCCTTGATGGGCATGGAGTGCATTGTCTATATGGGCGAGGTGGACGTTGCCCGCCAAGCCCCCAATGTGGCGCGGATGAAAATGCTGGGGGCCCAGGTGCGTCCCGCCCTTTCCGGCAGCAGGACTCTAAAGGATGCCACCAACGAAGCCATCAGGGACTGGATCAACAACCCGGTGAACACCCATTACATCATCGGTTCTGCCATTGGGCCCCACCCCTACCCGGACATGGTCACCCGTTTTCAATCGGTCATATCTGAAGAGATCAAGTGGCAGCTGCTGGAAAAGGAAGGACGTGAACTTCCGGACTACGTAGTGGCCTGCATTGGAGGGGGCAGCAATGCCGCCGGCACCTACCACCATTTTCTCAACGAGCCCAGTGTGGGCATCATTGCCGTGGAAGCGGCGGGCAAGGGGGTAAACACGGGAGAGAGCGCAGCCACCTCTGCCCTGGGCAAGGTGGGGATCATTCACGGTTGCAAGACCTTGCTAATGCAAACGCCAGACGGGCAGATCACCGAGCCCTACTCTATTTCGGCCGGTTTGGACTATCCCGGTGTGGGGCCCATGCACGCCCATCTGTACACCTCGGGAAGGGCAGAGTTCTACTCGGCCACCGATGATGAGGCAATGACGGCAGGCCTGGAGCTTTCCCAATTGGAGGGCATTATCCCCGCCATTGAGACCGGACACGCCTTTGCCATCTTCCAGCACAAGAGGTTTGGGCCCGAAGATGTGGTGGTCATTGGCCTCTCCGGTCGTGGGGACAAGGACCTACAGACCTATATCGATTACTTTCAACTATAGGGAGCGCAAAGGCATTGTCCCCCGAAGATGCCTTTAGATTTATCCATCCAACCTTTTTGGTCATGAACAGAATCAACAAAAAAATGCAGGAGAACAAAAAACTCCTCTCCATCTATTTTACCGCGGGCTACCCCAAATTGGAAGATACCGTACCCATCATCACCGCTCTGGAAGCGCAAGGCGTGGACATGCTGGAAATTGGCCTGCCCTTTAGCGACCCCTTGGCAGATGGCCCCACCATACAGCAAAGTTCCACCGCTGCCCTGAGAAATGGGATGACCACCGAGATGCTCTTTCACCAGCTCAAGGACATTCGCAACACCGTGTCCATACCCCTCATTGCCATGGGCTACTTTAACCCCATGCTGCAATACGGTGTGGAAGCCTTTTGCAAAAGGTGCCACGAGATCGGTATTGACGGCATCATCATGCCCGATCTTCCCTTGGATGTGTACCAGGAAGAATACGCGGCCATTTTTAAGAAATATGGGCTCATCAATATTTTTCTGATCACACCACAGACCAGCAACAAAAGGATTTTACAGATTGATGAAGCTTCGGACGGGTTCATCTACATGGTGAGCTCTGCCAGTGTCACCGGATCCAAATCGGGCTTTGGCGCGGAACAGGAGGCCTATTTTCAGAGAATATCGGCCATGGGCCTAAAAAACCCACAGGTAGTGGGCTTTGGCATAAAGGATGCAGAAACCTTTCAACAGGCCACCAAGACCGCCAAAGGGGCCATTATTGGCTCGGCGTTTATAAAGCACCTTACCGAGCACGGCGTGCAGGGCATTCCGCATTTCATCCAAAAAATAAGGTCCAATGAATAAATTTCTGAACGATTGGAAATTGCTGATCTTACTGTGCCTTACCTTGGGGCTGGCCCCCTTTTTCCCGGAACCGCACCTGTGGGGCAAGTTTAAATGGATCGCGGGAGGTGCCGTGGGCATGGAATTAAAAGACTGGTTGGATGTGGTCTTCCACGGGTTTCCCTGGATCCTGCTGCTCAGGAAGACCATCCTGTCCCTTGCCACAAAATAAGGGGAGATGGGCCATGGTTCCCAGACCCATACAACCTGTTTGCCGTAGGGCAGGGAAAGGGCCCACCCGCACACCACAAACCCCTAAAACAGTGCTTTCCCGTTTTGCGCAAACGGCATGCCCAAAGAAAGGGACAATTGATTATCTTGTGCCATAAACAATGAAAACTATGAGAAGACCACTGGTTTTATTTCTATTGCTATCGCTGTCCCTGCAGGCGCAGGACAGCACCGCCATAAAGACACAGGTGGGCAAGGCGATCAACGAACTGCGAAATTTTGTTGCCCTTCCCAACGATGCCCTGGACCCCGATGATATGGACGGCAACATCAATTGGCTAAAAAGCAATTTTTCTGCCCGTGGCTTCAATACCAGCGTGCTTCCCACGGAAAACATTCCCCTTTTCTTTGCCGCCTTGCCCATGGAGGACGACAAGCCCACCCTGCTGATCTACATGCATTTTGACGGACAATCGGTTGATGCCTCAAAATGGGATCAGGAGAATCCTTACGAAACCGTGCTCAAGGCACCCAGTGCACAGGGTTGGGAGCGCAAATCCTTTGATGACCTTACGGAAGACATCAATTACAATTGGCGCTTGTTTGGGCGATCCACATCGGATGACAAGGGGCCCATTGTGATGCTGCTCAATGCTTTGGACCTCTTGCAGAGCGAGGGTGCCACCCTGCCCTTTAACATCAAGGTGATCTTGGATGGGGAGGAAGAAAAAGGAAGCAAGCCCCTGCCCCGGGCGGTGAAACAATACCGCGAGCTGTTGGAGGCCGATTTTCTTTTGATAGCCGATGGTCCGGTACATGCCAGTGAAAGGCCCACCGTGATCTATGGCTGCCGTGGCATTACCCGAATGTCCATTACCACCTACGGGCCCTTGAAGGCACAGCACAGCGGCCACTACGGCAACTATGCCCCGAACCCAGGATTTCAGTTGGCGCAGTTGTTGGCCGGAATGAAGGACGGGGAAGGCCGGGTGACCATTGAAGGGTACTACGATGGCATTGTTCTGGACGATGCCACCCTAGCCGTGCTGAAAAGCGTTCCGGACAATGAGGAAGGCATTGCCCAGAAACTGGCCTTTAAAACCCCGGAAAAAGTGGGCGGGTACTACCAAGAAGCGCTCCAATATCCCAGTTTGAACATCAGGGGACTTGGTTCCGGGTGGATCGGGGAGAAAGCCCGGACCATTGTGCCCGCCAGCGCCACCGCCGAACTGGACCTCCGCTTGGTGCCCGAAACCGATGGAAACCGTTTAAAGGCACTCGTAAAAGAACATATTGCCTCCCAAGGCTTTCATATGGTAACAGAGACCCCCACCGTGCAGGAACGCCTGGCCCATGAAAAACTGGTAAAAGTGACCGAGGGCCCGGTAACAGATGCCTTTAGAACAGCGCTGGACGATCCCCACGGCCAATTCTTGGTGAACACCCTGGCCAATGCCTTTGGCCAGGACGTGGTGCAGATTAGGATCATGGGGGGCACCGTGCCCATAGCCCCTTTTATAAACGAGCTTAAGATCCCCGCTTTTGTGGTGCCCATGGTAAACCCTGACAACAACCAGCACAGCCCCAACGAGAACCTGAAAATTGGGCAGATAGCCTACGGCATCAAGGCGTTTTACAACCTATTGTCCACCCCACTTCCGTAGTGGGGCGGCAAAATGGCCGCCCCATTAGGCCGAATTTCTGCTGGCATTGATGTTCCCGTACAGGGAACGCGTCACGATCTTCTCATAAAGTGCCTTGTACTGGGACCCCTGTGAAATGTGGAAGAGGGCGTTCTGCTGGATCACCAGCAGGGGCAATACAATTTTTTCCCTGATGTTCACGGACTCGCGCGAAATGGCCTCATCTTCCATCAAGATCTTCTGTCCGGATATCTGCAACAGCATTTTTTCGGACAACTGGTACTCTTGGTACAAGATCTCCCAAAACGCGCCAAATTCCGGATCGTCCTTCATATAGGAGGTAAGGTTAAAATTGGTCTTGGCCAGGGACATCATGCTGTTGTGCATCAGGGCCCTGAAAAAGGGTACCTCCCGGTACAGTTTTTTCACTTCCTTAAGGCGTCCCTGCTCCTTTAGTTCCATAATGGCGGTGCCCAGGCCAAAGTATCCGGGAACGTTCTGCTTCAGTTGGCTCCAGGACCCCACAAAGGAAATGGCCCTAAGATCGGAAAGGGTGAGCTGTGCCTTGTTGCCCCGCTTGCCGGGCCTGCTGCCAATATTGGCCTTGGTGTAGTATTTTAAAGTGCTCCTTTTTTCCAGGTAGGGAATGAACTTTTCATGCTGTTTCAGGGCATCGTACTTGGCAAAGCTCCGATCGCTCAGTTCTTCCATCAATTTGCGCTGGGCGGCACTGATGGTATGGTCCTTGGCATACAGATTGTTGCTCAATCCTGCGGTGAGCAACTGCTCCGCATTGTGAATGAACTGTTCTTTGGTCCCGTAGGTACTGGTAATGGTCTGCCCCTGTATGGTAAGCTGTATCTCGTCATTGGCCACGTCCTTGGTCTGTGCCGCGTAAAAGCGGTGTGTCTTGCCACCGCCCCTTGCCGGCGGACCACCTCGACCGTCAAAAAACTTGGCCACCACCCCATTTTTCTTACATACCTTGCTCAGGGTTTCCTTGGTCTTTAAGATGCTCCAGTTCGCTTTAAGGTAACCGCCGTCCTTGGTGCCGTCCGAGAAGCCCAGCATGATGGTATGGGCATTTCCCCTTCGCTCCAAATGCGCGCGATAAGCGGGTATGTTGAACAAGGCCTGCATGACCTCCTCCGAGGCGTCCATCCCTTTCATGGTCTCGAAAAGGGGAATGATGTCAAAAGTGATCTGGTCCTCCTTCCAACCGCACCACCTAAAGAGCCCAAAGACGAACAGCACGGAAAATATATCTTCAGAATTGCTTATGATGTACCGGTTGCAACCATCCTCACCGTTCTTTTCCTGAATGGCCTTGAGCTGTTGTATGTTGGCAATGGTGTCCGAGACAATGTCCTCTGAATAATCGGCTGCGTTGAGTTTCAGGTTCTTTTGCAACAGACAGTGCACCAGTTCCTCGGAACCCAGTTCGTCCAGACTGTTCTTTATAAGGCCCTTCCTTTTCAATACGGTCTCCACCACCAGATGGTGCTTGCTGTGGTCTTGCCTTATGTCCAGACTGGCAAAGTGGGTTTTAAAAATATGCACCTTGTCCATGAACTCGGTCAGCTCATTGAGGTAGAGGGAATGGTATTTCTGCACCAAAATGGCCTTTACCGTTTCCAGTTTTTCAATGATCTCTGGGTAGCCAACAAGGTAATTCTCCTGGAACATGGCCTTGTAGAGCTTGGTGTTGAGCGCGGCCAAGGGCTCCTGCAAATCCTTGAAGGTAAGTTTTTTGCGCAGCGCCTTAAGGTCGTTGTAATAACATTTCATCAAGGTAAGGCGCAGTTCATCTGCCACCTGATTGGTAATGTCTGCGGTAACAAATGGGTTGCCATCCCGATCGCCCCCGGGCCAAAAACCCAGTTTAATGATGTTGTAATTGTTAAAACCGGGGTGGTCCGTGTGCCGTTTCACATATTGGAACAATTGTCCCACGGCATTGTAATAGGTGTTTCTGAGGATGTAGATGATGTTCTTGGCCTCGTCCAGCGGAGTGGGCTTTTTGGCATTGACCAATGAGGTGAGCCCCAATTGCTGCATGGTAATGTCTATGTCGTCTATTCGGTTCTCGTCCAACAGGGCGCGCAGATCGGAAATGATGTCCAATACGGCAGGGGAATAGAACTGGGTAGGGTGTGCGGTGAGCACAATACGGGCACTGAAAATGGAGAGTTGCTTGGCGATCTTGTCCCAGTTCTTGGTCTGGTTCACCATCTGAAAATAGTCCTTGATCGTGGTAGAGCCGCTGTAGCGCTGCAATTTGGGAAAAGCGGTGTCTTCCACACTGTCATAGAGCACCACCTGCCGCTCTACGTACTGGATAATGCGAAACATAAAATCCAACTGCTCGCGTTCCGTGCCGCAATCCGTGAAATGGGTAAAGAAATCTGCCAAGATCTTTTGCGGGTTCTTGCCCGCCTTGAGTCCCTTCTCACACTGGTCCAAAAGAAGGGGCACCAAGATGCCCACATTTTCCACATCGGCATAGGGCAGGCTCAGGAACAGGCTGTTGTACACGTTGAATTTGTTCTGGACAGACTTCTTAAACTCCGCCATTCGCTCTCTTTGCGCCATAGTATTTATTGCTTTTTTTATATTACGGGGCATAACCGAAACCCGGTGTAAAGGTCGTCAATACCTTTTAAAATAGGGGCATCCCATACGCCAAATAACAAAATAGCCTGACTACACCACAAAAACAAACGGTTTCCCAACAAAAAGTGGTGAGGTGGTTTAAAGCGCCATACATTTGAAGTGTTCTTTAAAAAAAGAATTTTCATTTTCATATAGTGTTCTCGATAAAAGGCCCTTCCCAAAAGAAGGGTCTTTTTGGTTGTGCCCCTGGCGCAAAGCCAAGTAGATGCCCCCTTGGCGGTTAAAAAAAGGGTTTGTACTGCACCGCCCTATAGTCTATGGTGCTGCCCTTGGGGTGCCTGCGCTTCCAATCCTTGTAGGCCTCCAAACTCCCCACGGCCCTATTGGCGGCCCCTGAGGGTGCGGTGAGCGAAACGGTGCGCAGTTCTTTTTGGGTAATGGGATGCACAAAGCCGTGGATACGGGGCACACTGTCGGAAAAGCACGTTAACCGAAGTCCGTGCTCCGCCAAATGCTTTCTAAAGAAATATTCCGGTCCGTTCTTGCTGTTGCCTCCGGTGAACAAAAGCGTGTGCACCGTAGGGTGTTCATGAAGCGCCCCCAGAACATCCCTGAGCACCACCGCCTCCATCCCCACATCCGAGGCATCCACTTTTTTTCGCCTTGCAGAGGCCACAATATCACAGATGCCGATGCCCCGCTCCCTCAAAAACCTTTTGCGCTGCTCCACGGCGCTTGCCGTGGTGGCGTACTCCAAATTCAGTTGGAACAACCTGTCCATAATGGGCCAGAATTGCCCGTCCCTGCTGCCATAGCAAAAATCCACATCTCTCGGCTTTAAACCTTTTGTGGTGAACCTTGGTGGTGGCAGTGTGCCCACGATCAGCTTGGTCATGCCTTTAAAAAGAAAGGGTGGGTACGGGTGCGTATGCAAGAACGGGGAAGACGAAGAGGCTTGGGCCATGGAAAACCGCATTTTCCCTAAAGGTAGCTATTTCGTATCTTTAGGACAGCTTGGGCGTGCATACCAGTTCTCTTTGGGAAATGGCACCGCACAAGCTTGGCAACAAAAAATGAACATCCAAAAAAATTAGGATATGGGGAAAGGGGACAAAAAAACAAGAAGGGGAAAAATAGCCAACAACTCCCATGGCGCCAGACGGCCCAGGAAAATCAAGAAAAAGCCCGGCGTGGAGCAAAAAATAAAGGTTGAAAAGAAAAAGTGACCCCTTTGGGGAGGCGCTCAATCGCCAACGGTAAAATTGAAATCGAGACGCCCGTCCGGCGATACCCTTAATTCATAAGTGTACAATCCCAGGGGCAGTGTGTCTCCCACCGTGGTGGGCTCGTAGAAAAATTGGGCGCTATCTGCCTGTACAAAGAGGGTATCTTCCCGAAACACAGCGGGCATCTCCACATATTCTGAATATGCCCCCGCCGGAACATTTTCAAAAATGGGGCCTTTGGTCCCCACCTGTACAGTGGTGAAATTGACATTGCCCAAGTTCCCGATCCTCAGGGCGGCAGTGGTGAGGTCATCGTCCCGATCTTCGCATGCGCCCACAAGGCAGACGGCCAAGAACAGCCCTAAGATGGATTTTTTCATAAAGCGGCACTTTGTACCAAAAACGTAAAAAAATGGAAAATATTCTATCTCACAAAAACGGGCTCGTTTTCTTTTAGGGTGTGCTCTTGGCTAAATTGGTACTCGTCCCGATCAAATCCCCTGAGTCCTTCCAGGGAATCAATGTCCTCATCCAGGATATACCGCACCATGGCCCCTCTTGCCCGTTTGGCATAAAAACTGATCACTTTTAGCTTGTCGTTTTTCCAATCCTTGAAAATGGGGGTGACCACGGGCACCTTCAAGGCCTTCTTGTCTATGGCACTGAAATATTCATTGCTGGCCAAGTTTACAAAAAGTTCATCCTTGTGCAGCTCGTCATTGAGGTACCGGGTAAGCTCTTCCTTCCAAAATTCATAGAGGTTCTTTTTCCTGCCCACCTTGAGGGAGGTACCCATCTCCAACCTGTAGGGCAGCATGAGGTCCAAAGGTTTTAAAATACCGTAGAGCCCTGACAAAATGCGCAGCATGTCCTGTAGCTTGGCCAACTTTTCCGTGGACAGGGTGTAGGCGTCCAGCCCTTGGTACACGTCCCCGTTAAAGGCAAACACGGCGGGGCGGGCCTTCTCGGGGGTAAAGGGAACGGAAAAGGCCTGGTTGCGCTCCCAATTCAGCTGGGCCAAACTATCGGAAATGTTCATCAGTTCGGAGAGGTCCTTGGGCTTTTTCTTGCTCAATACCTTGTTCAACTTTTGGGCCTTGTCCAAGAAGTGCGGCATGGTATGATCGTCCGTGGGCAAGGCGCGGACCAAGTTGAGCGATTTGGCGGGAGAGACTACAATTTTCATGGGTTACTATTTAGCAACCCTAAAGATACTAAGCAAAGATGAAATGGCCTACAGTGGCCGGAAAAGAGTTTCAAGGGCGCCATGGGCATGGTTCACCTCAGTGGCCCTGGGCACCGTAATTGCGCCATTTTTCCAGGCACTGGGCCATATCTTGGGGCAATTCCGAACTGAACTGCATGGGCTCTTGGGTCTCCGGATGCACAAAGCCAAGGGTTTTGGCGTGCAAGGCCTGTCTAGGCAATAACTTAAAGGCATTGTCCACAAATTGCCTGTACTTGGTAAAAGTGGTGCCCTTCAGGATTTTATCGCCCCCGTAACGCTCATCGTTAAAAAGGGTGTGCCCCGCATATTTCATGTGCACCCGTATTTGGTGGGTACGCCCGGTCTCCAGGGTACAGGAAACGAGCGAGACGTATCCCAGGCGTTCCAGCACCCGGTAATGGGTCACGGCCTCCCGTCCCACATCGCCCTCCGGAAACACCTGCATCTGGAGCCTGTTCTTGGGGTTGCGCCCAATATGTCCCGTTATGGTACCGGCATCTTCCTTGGGACTGCCCCAGACCAGGGCCAGGTACTCCCGGGTAGAGCTTTTGTCGAAAAACTGTTTGGCCAAATGGGTCATGGCCCTTTCCGTTTTGGCCACCACCAACAGGCCAGAGGTGTCCTTGTCTATACGGTGCACCAGTCCGGGGCGCTCACTGCTATTGTTGGGCAAGTGCTTAAAATGGTGGATCAGGCCGTTGATCAGGGTGCCGCTGTAATTGCCGTGGCCGGGATGCACCACCATCCCGGCGGGCTTGTTCACCACCAGAAGGGAATGGTCTTCATAAACGATGTCCAGGGGAATGTTCTCGGGCACCAGAAGGTTTTCGTGGGGCGGATGCTCAAAAAGCACTTTGACCTCATCGCCGGCCTTTACCTTGTAGTTGCTCTTTACCGGGTTGCCGTTTACCCAAACGTGTCCGGACCTGGCCGCCTGCTGTATCTTGTTCCGGGTGGCGTGCTCCACAAAATTCATCAGGTACTTATCTACCCGAAGGGGTTCTTGCCCTTTGGAGGCCACGAACCTGTGGTGTTCAAAGAGCTCACCGTCATCCTCCAGGTCGGGCCCGTTTTGGTGCTCGGCCATCTTACTCGGATTGGGATTGGATGACGGCGGAGTCCGGGATCACCCCATTACCGCAGACCAATTCTATCTTTGAGGTCTTGGGAAGCTTGTCACCGGGCCTTATGTCCTTGCCCTTGTGCTTGATGTAGTACACCATGTCCTTGCCCAATTGGTCTATGTAGGTTACCCGCTGCACATCCAGACCAACCGCCCGCAGCATGCTGGTGGCATTGCGCTTGGTAACCTGTATGATCTTGGGCACCGTGACCTTTTTGTACCCCGATGGGTTTACCGTAAAATAGATCTTTCTGTTCGTCTTTACCTTGGTGCCCGCAATGGGATTTTGATCTATGATCGAAAACCGGGGGTAGTCCGGATTGTAATTGGCGGAGTCCAACACCTCATAACGCAGCCCGGCCGCTTCCACGGCCTTTCTCATCTCCATCACGGAGAGCTTGGAAAAATTGGGCACCTCCACAAATTCGCCGTGGTTGGTACTGCCCTTTAACCATTGCAGCACCCCAAAGACCAATAGCACCAAGAGCAGCAGGGCCAGGCCCAGTTGGATCAGAAAAGTCTTGCTGACCAAAAATTTAAAGAAAGTTTTCATCGATGTTGATTAGGCCACAAATATAAGAAATGCCGGTACACGGGTAACGCCATGATGTCCATCTTCCCGGCACACCTCTGTTTTTGGGCAAAAAGGCCAAGAAATGCCCCGCCCAAAACCACCCGCCCACGGCACGGCCGCACCCGCCAAAGGACCAAGGCATCTTTCCCCATTTTAAAAAAGAAACCGGGAATGGGCCTAAAAAAAATCAGCATTAAATAAGGTGGGAAAAAAACCTGGTGTAAAACAATTCATTTATTTTTACATCTTCATGCGCAGCACCAACACCTAAAGAGAACATGGAGGCCAAGACCAAAAAAAGAATTGCCATTGTCATGGGCGGCTTTTCCAACGAGCACGACATTAGCATAAAAAGCGGAAATGCGGTTTATGAACACTTGCCCAAAGAGCGGTACGCCTGTTACAGGATATTGATCCTGGAAAGGGGATGGTTTTATCTGGATGATGACAACCGGGAACATCCGGTGAACAAGGACGATTTTTCTTTGCACCTCGAAGGAGAGAAACTGAATTTCCATGTTGTTTTCAATGCCATACACGGCACCCCGGGAGAAGACGGGCTCTTGCAGGCGTATTTTGAGCTGTTGGGCCTGCCACAGACCTCCTGCAATTTTTACCAAGCCGCACTGACCTTTAACAAGAGGGACTTTTTAAGCAGTTTGAAGCCCTATGGCATCCGCTGTGCCACATCCTACTACATCAATAAAGGGGATGCCGTGGACCAAGAGGCCATTGTGCAAAAAGTGGGGCTGCCCTGTTTTGTAAAGGCCAACAAAAGCGGAAGCAGCCTGGGCATTAGCAAGGTGTACAAGAAAGAGGCCCTGGCCAAGGCCGTTGAAAGTGCGTTTGAGCATGATGACGAGGTGCTCGTGGAGCAGTACCTGGACGGGGTGGAAGTATCCGTGGGGGTGGTTCGTTACCAGGGCCAGACCAAGGTGCTGCCCATTACCGAGATCGTCACGGAGACCGATTTCTTTGACTATGAGGCCAAGTATCTGGGCAAATCCACAGAGATCACCCCGGCACGGCTCAGTCCCTTACAGGAAGAAAAGGTAAGCGCCGTGGCCCTGAAAATATACGAGATTTTAAAGATGAAGGGGTTTTCCCGGAGCGAGTTCATTTTTGTGGGCAATGAACCCTATCTTTTGGAAATGAACACCACCCCGGGCCTTACCTCAGAGAGTATTTTGCCCCAGCAGGCCAAGGCCGCCGGGATACCCTTTGCCGCCCTTTTGGAAAACGCCATCCTGGAGGCCATGTCCTAAAGGGAAGGTGCAAAGGGCGCCAACAGGACCTTGTCAAGGATTTGGGCCACCGGCGGGTCGGTAGGGACAAAAAGCCTAAAAATACGTAACCTATCGCTTATCAGGTAAAATGAGTACCTTGCCAAAAGACAGATACTATGAAAAGAGCCATATTTCCGGGATCGTTTGACCCTTTGACCCTGGGCCATCACGACATCATAAGCAGGGGCATCACCCTTTTCGATGAACTGATCATTGCCATTGGTGAAAATGCGGACAAGAAATACATGTTCAGCCTGGAGCAACGCCGGCGCTTCATCACCGAAGCTTTTTCCAACGAACCCAAGATCAAGGTGCTCACCTACGAGGGGCTTACCGTGGATTTCTGCAGAAAAATAAATGCCCAGTTCATCTTGCGCGGCCTGCGCAACCCCGCAGATTTTGAATTTGAAAAAGCCATTGCCCATACCAACCGCAGCCTCTCTGAAATAGAAACGGTCTTTTTGCTCACCTCCTCGGGCAAATCGTACATAAGTTCTTCCATTGTCCGGGACGTGATCCGCCACGGAGGCGATTACACCGGGCTGGTGCCCCCATCCGTGAAGGTTTTATGAAGCCTGTGCAGCAGTGGCGACCAAGAGGACAAGCGTAGCGCCCACCGCACAACAACCACAACAATGGCCCTGTGCAGTGCCTTAGTTCACAGAGGTAGGGCAGCACTTATACCACAAGAACGGAGGTCTTCACAACAAAACACCTCATTTGTAATATTTTTCCTATAGTTTAGTAAGAAATTTAGGAAATCTTGAAAGGCTTACAGTACAGCGTCACTGATTATTTAATGAAGCAACTGCCCTCTCCCCTTATTTTTGTGGATCGGAGCTTTAGGGTGGTACACGCCACCAATGCTTGGTTAGACCTTAATGCGCGCTCCCGGGCAGGCGTTGCCGGGCAGTCCATTTTCACCGTCTGCAAAGACCTGGAACAAAAATGGGAAAAAGTGCTGCAAGACTGTTTCAAGGGTCAGGGCAATCCATTGGGGTTGAGAACCGTACGCCATGGGCAAGACGGCGAGCAGTGGCACGCTTGGCACTGCACGCCCTGGTATGACGAGGAAGAGAACATTTTGGGCGCCATCATTGAGATACGAAACGTTACGGAGTCCGTTTTGGCGGAAATTGAACTTCAGAAAAAAGAGTCGCAGCTCCGCCAACAATCGGAAATATCCAAAACCGGGCTTTGGGAATACAACGTCCTTACCGATCATCTGGAATGGTGCACCATGACCAAAAAAATTCACGGAGTGCCCTTGGACTATGTTCCAGAGGTTGGCAAGGCCATTGATTTTTATAAGGAGGGACACAGCAAGAACACCATTTCACTGGCCTTTTTCATGGCCAAGGAACAAGGGCTTCCATGGAGGCACAAACTGCAGATCATTACGGCCAAGGGTGAAGAAAAATGGGTCATGGCGGCGGGAAAAGCCGTTTTTGAAAAAAACAAATTGGTAAGGCTCATTGGCACCTTCCAGGATATAGACAAACAGGTGCGGGCCGATCTGGAAGTACGTAAAAACGAAAAATTGCTGAGAACCTTGGTAGACCACCTTCCCCTAAATGTATATCTCAAAGACCTTGATTCCAAAAAAATCCTGGTGAACAAGGCAGAATGTGAATACCATGGCGCAGGTTCCGAAGATGAGCTGTTGGGCAAGGACAACTTTGACCTCTATGGAGAGGCCACGGCACAAAAGTACACCGACCAGGACCTGAAGGTGCTCAATACCCTGGAACCCATCATTGGAGAGGAGGTCCTGAGCCATAAAAAGGACGACGCGGAGCACCATTTCTTGGTGAGCAAAATTCCCTTGGTGAACGATCTTGGTGAAGCCTACGGGCTGTTGGGCATTAGTTTTGACATCACCGCCCTCAAGGAAAAGGAAAAGGAACTCCGAAAACTCATAGACGTAACCTCGCTGCAGAACAAGAAATTATTGAACTTTGCCCACATTGTATCGCACAATCTAAGATCGCACTCGGCCAATTTCTCCATGCTGTTGGATTTTCTGGCAATGGAAAAGGATGAGGAAGAAAAAAACCGGATCTTGGAGATGTTGATCGCCTCATCTGACGGACTCATGGAGAGCCTGGCCCATCTAAACGACGCGCTTAACATTACCACCAGGGTGGACATGGAGCGACAGGAGATAAACCTGGCCAGGACCACGATCGCCATATCCAAACAATTGCAGCCCATGCTCCTAAAGAACAAGTGCACGCTGGTGAACAAGGTTCACAAGACAGCGTGGGTCAAGGGCATCCCGGAGTACGTGGAAAACATCCTCACCAACTTTCTCACCAATGCCATAAAGTACAAACATCCAGACCGGGACCCGATCATTTCCCTGGCATCCAAAGCAGAAAACGGCTTTGTGGTACTGAGCATCGAGGACAATGGCCTGGGCATTGACCTGGCCAAATACAGGAACAAGCTGTTTGGCATGAACAAAACCTTCCATGACCGTGGGAACGCCAAGGGCATTGGCCTTTACATCACCAAAAACCAAGTGGAGGCCATGAACGGAAAAATAACGGTGGAGAGCACAGTGGGAAAGGGCACCAAGTTCAATGTATATTTTGAGCAGTATGATTGATTACATTAGTATTGTGGATGATGACCCCATCACCATCTTCGGCATAAAAAAAATGTTGGCCCAGACCGTTACCTACCGGTCCGTGCAAACCTTTGCCAACGGAAAATTGGCGCTCGAGGACATCCTGGCCAGATGGCAACGGGGCGATGCACTGCCACAGGTTATTTTTCTGGACATAAACATGCCCATAATGGACGGCTGGCAGTTCTTGGAAGCCTTCATAAAGCTGCACATTGAAGAAAAGATACGCATCAATATCGTTACCTCATCCATAGACCCGTGGGACACAAAGCAATGGGAGCACTTTAGAAACCGCACCCACCATACGGTCACCTTCAACAACAAACCCCTGAAAAAGCATGACATTGCGGCGATGACCATGGTCGGTGCCTAAACCCCAGGGAGCCAAAAAAACCGGAACCGATGCCACAGGGCCAAGAGTTGCCGTTTCAATCGCCCTCGAACAAGATCTTGATGTTCATGTAGGAATTTTGCAGGGCTTTCTGAATCTTATTGGGCCCTTTCCATTTCACTTTATGGATGCCCTCTTTTTTTTCGGGCTTCAACTCACCGTCATAATCCGTTTTCATAGCGTACCAGTGCACTTGCTTCAGGGTATGTGTTCCCCTATTGGTAAAGATGTGGTAGGTGGTGCGCAGGAAATTCTCAATTTTCAGGTCCTTGACCCCGGTTTCCTCCATGACCTCCCGCACGGCACAGTCCTCTATGGATTCGCCTTTGTCCAACTTTCCCTTGGGGAGGTCCCACTTGTCATTTCGGTAAATGAAGAGCACCTGGCCCGCGGTATTTGTGACCACTCCGCCGGCGGCTACGATCAGCGGTATTTCCTTGGTAAATTTTTTCAGTATTTCCTCGTGGTTGGGATGGTAGATGAAGGCCTTTTCGATCTTCTTTTTTTTCAAGGATTTGATTGCCAAACCGATGGCCTCCCGGTTTAACATAAAGTACGCCCCATTCTCCGTGTCTGAAAGCTTGTTCGTTAAAATTAGGGGAAGTTCGTTCACAAAAACTTTATACATTTGCACCTATGGTTTTAGACAAGCATACCGCGAAAAAAACAGCCGAGCTACTGTTACAAATTAATGCAATAAAACTGAGACCGGAAAATCCGTTTTCCTGGGCCTCGGGTTGGAAATCGCCCATTTATTGTGACAACAGGGTGCTGCTGTCCTACCCTGCCATACGCAATTACATTAAAGAGCAAATGGCCAAACAGGTAGATGCCCATTACGGCAAGCCAGATGTCATTGCCGGGGTGGCCACCGGTGCCATTGGCATGGGCGCCCTGGTGGCAGACACCATGGGGCTTCCGTTTGTTTACGTAAGGCCGGAACCCAAGGCACACGGCAGAAAAAACCAAATAGAGGGCCATTTGGAACCCCACCGCAACGTGGTGGTCATAGAGGACCTGATCAGTACGGGAATGAGCAGTCTCAATGCCGTAAAGGCACTCAGGGAGGGCCAGGCCAACGTAAAGGGCATGGTGGCCGTGTTCACCTATGGTTTTGAGGTGGCCAAGGACAACTTTGAGGCACAGCGGGTAACGCTGAGCACCTTGAGCAGTTATGAGTTTCTCCTGGAACAGGCCTTGGACTCCAATTACGTGAACATGGAACAAAGAGATACCTTAATGGAATGGAGGAAAAACCCCTCCCAATGGAAAAAATGACAAGATGCACATAGAGAGCCCCACTGCCCAGGTGAGCAGGAACAACCAAGATACCTTTGCGTTTCTGACCGACTTGAAGAACTTTGAACAATTGATGCCAGAGAACATTGAAAAGTTTGAAGTCATCAACGAAAACAGATTTCTTTTTGCCCTAAAGGGAATGCCCGAAATTGTTCTGGAGCGAAAAGGACAGACCCAGAATGAACAACTGGTGCTCGGGGCGGCCAGTGACAAACTCCCGTTTACCCTAACGGCAAACGTGCAGGCCACCGGGGAGAACCAAAGTCAGGTGGGCCTAACCTTCAATGGGGAATTCAATGCCATGATGGGCATGATGATCAAAGCGCCCATCACCAAGTTCATGAACACCCTTTCCGAGAACCTCGCCAAGATCTAGTCCAGGAACTCCAATTCCTTTAAACCAAAAGAGCGAAGTTGGCCAGCGCTGGTCCTTACCTGTAGGCGGCCATCCCTTGCCACCCCTTGTATGCTTCCCCTGAACGTGCCCCGACCCGGCACGCCGAAGGAGCTTTCCTTTCCCATTTTGTATAGGGCCCGGCCATATTGGGGATACAGTCCCTCCCAACCCAAGGTCAGGGCCATCTCCAAAAAATGGTCCAATTGTTCCAAAATGGCGTACAGCAGCGTTTCCACATCCATTTCCCTGCCCAGCCGTGCCCTGATGGAGGTGGCGTTGATTCCTTTGGGAAAGGCGGTCTGGTTCACATTGAGGCCCACGCCTATGATGGCATTGACCAACTGGGGGCCCACCAGAGTGTTCTCTATGAGAATGCCGCACATCTTGGCGTTGCCTGACATAATGTCGTTAGGCCATTTTATGCGCACTTGGGGCACTTTTAAGTCCATCAGGACATGGTGCACGGCCAGGGAGGTGCCCTGGGTAAGCAGAAAGGCATCTTTGGCCAAAAACCCTTTGAATCTCCTTAACACACTAAAGGTCAGGTTTTTATTTCCTTCCGAAATCCACGGGTTGCCCATTTGCCCGCGCCCCATGGTTTGTTTCCTGGCCCAGACCACGGTGCCATTGCGCAGATCGGCGTCTCCCAAACGTTCTTTTAAATAGGTATTGGTGGAAGGCGTGGCATCAAGTTTGAGTAACTGCATACGGAAGGCTGTTCACTTTCTCTAATCAATTGTTAAACATTGGGGTTAAAAGAACAAAAAAATAATAACTTTGCACAAATTAAAATAGTTGAATGCCAAAAAAGAAAGCAAGCGCAGATGAGCTCATTGCATTGATTATACAGGGGATAGAAGAAGTTAAAGGACACGACATCAACCTTCTTGACCTCCGGGAAATTGAAAACACCGTTTGTGATTATTTCATTATCTGCAACGGTACCTCCAATACCCACGTGAACGCCATCGTGGGTTCCATCCAAAAAATTGTAAGCAAGGCCATACAAGAAAAACCGTGGCACGTGGAAGGCGAAGACAACGCAGAATGGATACTTATGGACTATGTGGACGTTGTGGTGCACGTATTCCAAAAACAGACACGGGAATTCTACGACATCGAGGGGCTCTGGGGAGATGCAAAGAGCACTTTGGTGGCCAGTAGCGTAAATCATTAAAAAAAGAAAATGGCAAAAGAGACAAATACAAATCCCAAAAAACCAAAATTCAGCTCATGGTGGATCTATGGACTGGTGGCGGTGCTGCTGATCGGTTTTCAGATCTTTAGCAGCAATGATTTGGCAAGTACGGAAAAGACCACTACATCAGAGCTTCAGGAGTTTTTGAGAAACGGCGATATAGACAAGATCCTGATCATAACCAATACCAACCAGGCCAAGGTCTTTCTAACCGAAGAGGCACTGACCAAGGATGTGCACAAGGGCGTTACGGACAAGAGCCTTTTGCCCACCGCCGCGGGGAGTGTGCCCCAATACGTACTGGACTATGGAGACCTACAGATTTTCCAGAACGAGATAACCGACATCAAGAAAGAGAACAATCTGGATACCATTGTGGAATTTGATAAGGAATCCACGGCCTTCTTGGATTTCCTGATCAACCTTTTGCCCTTTATCTTCATCATAGGCATCTGGATCTACCTAATGCGCAGAATGTCCGGGGGCGGTGCCGGGGGCGCCGGAGGGCAAATTTTTAACATTGGCAAGAGCAAGGCCAAATTGTTCGACGAAAAGACAGACACCCGCACCTCCTTTAAGGATGTGGCCGGCCTTGAGGGAGCCAAGGAAGAAATAGAAGAAATCGTTGAGTTTTTGAAGAACCCGGACAAATACACCTCTTTAGGGGGCAAGATCCCCAAGGGAGCCCTCCTTGTGGGGCCTCCGGGAACAGGAAAGACCTTGTTGGCAAAAGCCGTTGCGGGGGAGGCCAAAGTGCCCTTTTTCTCCCTTTCCGGTTCAGACTTTGTGGAAATGTTCGTGGGTGTGGGCGCATCCAGGGTGCGCGATCTGTTTAAGCAGGCCAAGGACAAATCCCCGTCCATCATTTTTATTGATGAGATCGATGCCATTGGCCGTGCCCGTGGAAAAAATAATTTCACCGGCTCCAATGACGAGCGCGAAAACACCCTGAACCAATTGCTGACCGAAATGGACGGTTTTGGCACCAATACCAATGTCATAGTCCTGGCAGCCACCAACCGTGCCGATGTGCTGGACAAGGCCCTGATGCGTGCCGGACGTTTTGACAGGCAGATCTACGTGGACCTGCCGGACATTAGGGAAAGGAAGGAAATTTTTGAAGTGCACCTTAGGCCCATAAAGACGGCAGAGACCTTGGATTTGGAATTTTTGGCCAGGCAAACCCCGGGCTTCTCCGGGGCGGACATTGCCAATGTGTGCAACGAAGCGGCCTTGATCGCCGCACGGAAGGAGAAAAAAGCGGTGAACAAACAAGACTTCCTGGACGCAGTGGACAGAATAGTGGGCGGTCTTGAAAAGAAAAACAAGATCATTACGCCCGGGGAAAAGGAGACCATTGCCTACCACGAGGCCGGCCACGCCACGGTGAGCTGGATGTTGGAGCACGCCGCACCCTTGGTAAAAGTGACCATAGTGCCCAGGGGGCAGTCTTTGGGCGCCGCATGGTACCTTCCCGAGGAAAGGCTCATCGTTAGGCCCGAGCAGATGTTGGATGAAATGTGCGCCACCATGGGCGGCAGGGCCGCGGAAAAGGTCATCTTCAACAAAATCAGTACCGGTGCCCTGAGCGACCTTGAAAAAGTGACAAAACAGGCCAGGGCCATGGTAACCATCTATGGCCTGAACGATGAGATCGGGAACCTTACCTATTACGATTCTTCCGGACAGGATGCCTACGGCTTTTCCAAGCCCTACAGTGAGGACACCGCAAAGAAAATAGACCAGGAGATCTCCAAAATGATCGAGGAACAGTACCAACGTGCCATACAAGTGCTGACCGACCATAAGGACAAACTGACCCAATTGGCAGAACGACTTTTGGAAAAAGAGGTCATATTCAAGGAAGACCTTGAGAAAATATTTGGCAAACGCCCTTTTGACAAAGATGTCAAGGAAGAAGCCGCCAAAGCAACGCAAGAAACAGAGCAAGAACCTGTGCCTCCCATTGAAGGCAGCGATGGCGAAGCGAAAGAAAAATAATGCGCCAAAAGTTTGCACAATGGACAACTAAACGTAAATTTAGAACAGTTTAAAATTGGTAATGGGGCTATTGGACTTGTTATTTGGTGGAGGTAAGAAAAAGGTGTCAAAAGAAACGGTGGAGACCCGGGGCCAACATATGCCGGATCTGAACCTCCCCGCAGACGAAAAATTCACCATTTATTTCAAAAAGAACGGGGGCAAGTTCATTTACTGCACCTCCCCGGAAGAGATAGACCAAGCCATTGACAACATCATTTTGGAAAACCAATGGCAGGACGCGCTTTTTTTTGCCATGGACGATCGCCTTATCTCCAAGTTTTCCAAAGAGGTTTCCTTTACCAAGGAAGCCATGGAGAGCGAGGTGTTCTTTACCACCTGTGAGCACTTGGTGGCCCAAAACGGAAGCATCTTGGTGTGCGACCATCAATTAATGGATAAAAAAGTGAACGAACTGCCCAGCAACGTCGTGGTGTACGCCACCACCAGCCAACTTGTGCAGACCATAGGCGAGGGCCTAAAGGTCATAAAGAAAAAGTACGGGGCGGCCATTCCCGCAAACATAACCACCCTAAGGCACTTTAGGGCCACCGAAGAAAATGCCGACGACTTCCTGACCTACGGAAGCAGTACAAAAAATTTGTACCTTCTGCTCCTGGAAGACTTGTAGTATGAGGGAGATCTTAAGAAGGGGGCTCACGGGCGCGGTTTACATCATTTTATTGCTATCTGCCGTATTTCTTAGCTCAGATGCCTTTGATTTTTTGTTTATGACCTTTGGCCTGGCCTGTCTGTACGAGTACAAGCGCCTTGTTGAACTGCGCGGATACCACATTTTTGCGGCCTATTTGGCCCTTTGGTGGGCCTATATTTACCTCATTCAGGAGAAATACCTCATTAACCTTCTTATGGTGGCCACCATTATAGTGGATGTGTTCTTGCTTTTTTACTTGTTCTCCAAAAAGAAAAGGGAGTTCAAAAAAGTGGAGAAGTTTCTCATTGGGCTCTTCTACATCGGTGGCGGATGTATTTTTCTCACGATGATCCCCTACAAGGACGATGCCTTTGCCAAATTGTTGATTATGGGTATTTTCGTATTGATCTGGGTAAACGACTCCTTTGCCTACTTGGTGGGAAAAACCTTGGGAAGGACAAAGCTCTACCCGGCGGTTTCCCCAAAGAAGACCGTGGAGGGCACGGTGGGCGGTTACGTGTTTGCCCTGGTGGCCGCCTACATCATGGGCACAAAGGAAGACCTGATCAATCCCGTGCAGTGGATGGTCTTGGCCACCGTGATCGTTGTCATGGGCAGTTTGGGCGACCTGGTGGAATCCAAATTCAAACGGGTGGCCGGAGTAAAGGACAGCGGTGCCATATTGCCGGGACATGGCGGCATGCTGGATCGTCTGGACAGTTTGGTGTTCGCCGCTCCGTTTGCCTATTTAACCTTAAACATTTTTAGCTATGTTTCATAGAGAGGGTCAAAAAATAATCTTAACCACATTCTTCATTGTGGCCATTGGGGTTTTGGCGGCACATTATCTCATTGACCTTGCCTGGCTTAAACTTACGGTGCAAGTGTTGCTGTTGGTTGTTCTGATACTGATTCTCCAGTTTTTCCGGAATCCCAAAAGAAGAGCCAACAAAGATTTCAATGAGGTGCTCTCTCCCGTGGACGGTAAGGTGGTGGTGATCGAAGAGGTGGAAGAAAACGAATATTTTATGGGCAAGCGCAAACAGGTCTCTATATTTATGTCGCCCATAAACGTTCACGTGACCCGCTATCCGGTGAGCGGAACCGTAAGGTACTCCAAATACCATCCGGGCAAATACCTTGTGGCCTGGCACCCCAAAAGCAGTGAGGAGAACGAGCGGACCACGGTCGTGGTGCGCACGCCAAAATTTGGGGACATCCTCTACAGGCAAATTGCGGGCGCACTGGCCCGGCGCATCGTGAACTATGCCGAAAAAGGCGAAAGTGTGCAACAAGGGGACGATGCCGGTTTCATTAAATTTGGATCCCGGGTAGATGTGTTGCTCCCCTTGGACTGCCAGATAAACGTGCAACTGAACCAAAAGGTAAAAGGAGCGGAAACCTGCATTGCCACATACATAAACCCAAATGAGCAAGAAGAAGTTACAAGCTGATTTTGAGGCCGCAGTTGCGTATGTGAACAACTATACCCAGCCCATACCGGCCGATCTACTGCTAAAACTGTACGCCTACTACAAGATTGCCAATAAAAACTATGACAATCCGGCCAGCCGAACGCCACTGATCAATGCCTTTAAGGCGAATGCCCTTTTCCAGGCACAGAACATTGGTTTGGAAACTGCCATGAAAAATTATGTGAAACTGGTAAATTCCGAGTTAAAGTCATTGAAGTGAGACCCGTTTAAAGGTTGCCCTGACCTTACATATAGAGATCGTCCTTGTCCACTTCGCAGATGTCCTGAAAGATAATGGCCAATGTATGGCACACATCCTTGAAAAAACGGGCTCCCTTGGCCGCCGTGGCCTTCTTGGGATCGCCCACCCCGGTATCTTCACTTACGGAAGACCACTTTCGCTCTGCCCAAACTCCCGCACCGTTCAGGGCCTGGATCTTCCATTTTTTGGCCGCACCACTGCCCCACTTTTCCCGGGGAAGCACCAGCTGGGGATGTAAATGGAGCATGAGACTGGTCTCCATCTCGTCCGCATGATCACCGGGGGCCTCAAAATAAAGGTCCTTCTCCACCAATTGCGGAAAGAAGCTGAGGCTTATGAACATATCGGGAAACTCCAGGCCCACCTCCCGTACCATCGGTTTAAAATCGTTGCCCCCATGACCATTGAAAATGAGCAACTTGTGTATGCCCTGGCGGTGCAGGACGGCCACCAGGTCACGTAATATGGCCAATTGGGTGCTGGGATTTAGGTTCATGTCCAGATAAATATCGGGCTGCCCGGTATTGACACCGTACGGAACGGTGGGCAGCACCATGACCCGGTTGCCCTTCTTCCAGGCTTGTCCGGCGGCTTCCTCCACTATGGCCGTGGCTTGGTAATTGTCCGTGGCATAGGGCAAATGGTAATTATGGGCCTCGGTGGCGCCCCACGGCAAAATGGCCAGTTCCACTTGGCCGTGCTCCAGGTGCCCCCAATTGGTTTCGGAAAGGATGTAAGGTCGTATCATAGGGTACAGGTCAGGTAAGGGATTTATCGTTATAACCAAGGGCGGCCACCTTGCCAAAGATCAAAGCACCGGCCAGGGTCACTATACAATAGAGCATGACCATTTTGGGCAGTGCGGAATGGTGGGCCGCCAAACCAAACCAGTCTCCCGTGCCCAGCACAACGCCAAGGGCCAGGGCCGCACGCCCCACCTCCACGTAAACGGCGTACGGGGCACCGTCCATTAAACTGGTGTACCCATAGACCGAAAGGAACAAGAGCCCTCCATAGGCCAAAATTTCAGAGGTGTGCAGGGCAGAAAAATTATAGAACAGGAACATCAGCAAAAATACGGTGGCCAACAATTGAAAAATAATGTAGGCATTGAACGTTTTTGAGGTTGGTGTGGAATAGCGCTCAAAATCGTACACATTGGAGATGGTCTTCACCGGCCAGCGCTGGGCCACGTCCCGGGGTCTCCATCCCGGGGGCATGAACCAAATGCGGCACCTGTCATAAAGGCTATTGGTCCTCCAGGCGTCTTGTACCAGTTGCCAGAGATGTTGAAAATTAATGTGCACGGGGTTCCAAGTACGGGCGGGCTTTAACACCCCGTATTGTGGGGGCACATCTTCCAACTCCTCTTGGAAGGTCCCGAACCACCTGTCCCAGATACAGAGGACCTGTCCCAAGTTCTTATCTATGTATTCCGGGTTAATGGCGTGGTGCACCCGATGTTGGGAAGGGGTTACAATGACATACTCCAACCAACCCAATTTGCCAATGTGCTGGGTATGGTACCAAAATTGGGCAAACAGGTGTACGGGCGCCAGAATGGCAATGACCTCAGTGGGCACGCCCAAGAGCGCAGCCGGCACGAGCAACAAAGGAAAATAGCCCAAGACATTGGATATGGACTGTCTCAGGGCACAGGCCAGATTAAAGGATTCACTGCTGTGGTGAACAACGTGCTGGTTCCAAAAAAAATTGACCCTATGGCTCAATCGGTGGTTCCAATAACCGGCAAAATCCAAACACACAAACGCAACGAGCCACACCGCCCAAGTGCTTGGCAGCTGCATCAGCGCCAAATGTTCCAGGAGGTAGGGATAGCTTACAATGACCACCCCAATGCCCAAGGAGTCCTTGATGATGTTGGTAAGACCGGAACTGATACTGCTCACGGAATCCAGCACCGTGTACTTTTGTTGTTTAATAAAATGGCCGGAGCCCATTTCCAAACCCATCAAGACCATAAAGAAAGGAATGGCATAGAGCAAAGCGGTGGCATAGGTCTCCATGGGGCATCAATTAAATGGCCCCACCATGATATGGGCCCTGAAGGTTCCCGGATCCATAAGCCAGGGCATGCCCGGGGCGTGGGGCTTGTCTGGCAGGCCGGTACTTTCAGTGGTGGCAAAGGGCGTGTAGATCACATACCTGAACTTCCCGTCTGCAAGGGTACCGGTCCGGGCATCGTATGCCTCCTCGCTCCCGGTGTAGATATAGGTCATGCTGGGCTCCATGGGCAAGGGTAATTTACCCTGGGCCACCTCTTGGCCCCGTATTTCCCGTTTTTCGTTAAAATCCTTGCCCTGGGCCGTAAGTTCCCTGCCCCGTTTCATGAACGGGTCCAGTTTCTTGGAATAGCATGACACGCTGATGCCCTTTTTCCTGGGATCGTCTGCCAGGCAGACCAGATTGTTGCTGCCTTCCCGCAACACCACCATTTCCCCACTTTCGTTGTATCCATAGACCATGGCTTGGGCCTTATCTGCTTCCGGCGCGGGCAGCACGGCCGTCTTTATCTGAATGTTGGCCGGCAGAATAACCGTTTCCTGGCCCCATGCGTATGCGGAACAAAACAACAATGCACTAAAAAGAATATGTTTCATGACATTTTTGGATTTCCCTAAAGATAGTAAAGTAATTTGGAGCTGAAAAAGACATTGTTTTTTAGGGTGATATGCCAATTCAGGTCTGGAGACCATCAACCTATATAAAGACAGCGCCGGCCCCTGTGGGAACCTATGGTCGTTTAGCACCATGGACCGTTTTGCCGGCCACCACAGCGCAAGGACCATTGGGCCCTTGTTTATTCACCAGGGGAAAGCAAGGAACCCACAGGGCAAAAAAAGAACAAGGATAGGTTAAACCCTCCACTTTCCCGGGAAATTTAGCGAGTACAAAACGAAGCTGGGCCAAACCCTATCCCAAGGCCTCCAGGCTTTTTTGCAAGGTCTGTATCTTGGCCTGGGCATCGGCCACTTTTTTACGTTCGTTGGCCACCACCTGTTCCGGGGCATTGTTCACAAAGCGCTCATTGCCCAGTTTTTTCTCCACGGAGCGCAAAAATCCCTCTGTGTATTCCAATTCTTCTTGAATCTTCTTCTTTTCGGCCTCCACGTCTATGGCACCTGCAATGGGCACAAAATACTCATTGCTGCCCACCCTAAAGCTCAAACTTCCCTCCGGGGCCGTTTGCACCCGTTCAATGGAACCCAAATTTGCCAATTTCAGCACAATGGGGTTGAGCCCTGCGGAAGCCTCTTCGGCATGGAGCACTTTTAGCTCCAAAACCTCTTTTTGGGCAATGTTCTTTTCCTTGCGAATGGTCCGGATTCCGGAGATCACTTCGGCAGCCTCGTTGAATTGGTCCATCAGGCCATGGTCCGGCTGCTGGACTTTGGGCCATTGCGCCACGCAGAGCGATTCTTTCTCTTCCCTTGCCTTGGTATGCTGCCACACCTCTTCCGTGATGAACGGCATAAAGGGGTGCAGCAATTTCAGGTTTTCCTCAAATAGTGCAATGACCTGGCCGTGGGTGGCTTTATCAATGGGTTGCTGGTAGGCGGGCTTCACGATCTCCAGTAGCCAGGAACAGAAATCGTCCCACACCAGTTTGTAAATGGCCATCAAGGCATCGGAAATGCGGTACTTGCCAAAATGGTCCTCGATCTCGGCCAAGGTCTTGTTAAGCCTGGCCGTGTACCAGGCCAGTCCCAATTTGGAGGCTTCGGGCTGCGGGGCATCAGAAGTTTCCCATCCCTTTACCAACCTAAAGGCATTCCATATCTTATTGGCAAAATTCTTGCCCTGCTGGCAAAGGGCCTCATCGAACATAAGATCGTTGCCGGCGGCAGAGCTGAGCAAGAGCCCCACACGGACCCCGTCCGCCCCAAATTCCTCGATCAATTTAAGGGCATCCGGTGAGTTGCCCAGGGACTTGGACATTTTCCTGCGTTGTTTGTCACGGACCAATCCGGTGAGGTACACATTCTCGAACGGTCTTTGGTCCCGTAGGCCATAGCCCGCCACGATCATCCGCGCCACCCAGAAAAACAGGATATCCGGCCCCGTGACCAGATCATTGGTGGGGTAATAATACTGTATTTCCTCATTTTCGGGCTCCAAAACACCATTGAAGACACTAATGGGCCAGAGCCAGGAACTGAACCATGTATCCAGCACATCGGGATCCTGCCTAAGGTCGGAGGCCGCCAGGTCTGCCCTTCCAGATTGTTCACGAGCCAGTTTCAAGGCCTCTTCCGGGGTTTGGGCCACCACAAAGTCATGGGGTGCATCTCCGTAATAGTAGGCGGGGATCTGCTGCCCCCACCACAATTGGCGGGAGATGTTCCAGTCCCTGATGTTTTCCATCCAGTGGCGGTAGGTGTTTTCAAATTTCTTGGGGAACAGCTTTACCTCGCCGGTGGTGAGCACGGCGTCCAGCGCCGGTTTGGCCAGGTCCTCCATTTTCAAGAACCATTGATCGGACAAGCGCGGCTCTATGACCGCCTTGGTGCGTTCAGAGGTGCCCACTTTGTTCATATGCTGCTCTGTCTTCACCAAGAAACCGCCTTCCTTGAGTTCCTTGGCTATTTCCTTGCGCACCACAAAGCGGTCCTTCCCTTCGTAATGCAGTCCAAAACTGTTAAGGCTCCCGTTGGGGTTAAGGATATCTATGACCTCCAAATTGTGGGCATCGCCCAACTTTTTGTCATTCTCGTCATGGGCCGGCGTCACTTTTAAACAACCCGTACCAAAGTCCATGTCCACATAATCGTCCATTATAATGGGTACGGATCGGTTGCAAATGGGCACAATGGCCCTTTTGCCCTTTAAGTGGGCATAGCGCCCATCATTGGGATTCACGCAAATGGCGGTATCTCCAAGTATGGTCTCCGGTCTGGTGGTGGCAATGGTGAGGCGCTCATCACTATCTTCAATGGCATAGCCAATATAATAGAGCAGGCCCTGTTTTTCCTCGTAGTTCACCTCTTCATCGGAGAGCGTGGTCAGGGCCTCCGGGTCCCAGTTCACCATACGGTAGCCCCTGTAAATGAGCCCCTGGCGGTAAAGGTCCACAAAAACCTTGATGACCGAGGCAGACATGTCCTCGTCCATGGTGAACTTGGTGCGCTCCCAATCACAGGAACAGCCCAATTTTTTCAACTGGTCCAAAATAACGCCCCCATATTTCTCCGTCCACTCCCATGCGTGTTCCAAGAACGCTTCCCGGGTAAGATCGGCCTTTTGCATTCCCTCTGCCTTCAATTTGGCCACCACCTTGGCCTCGGTGGCAATGGAGGCGTGGTCCATTCCCGGCACCCAGCATGCATTTTTTCCCTGCAAGCGCGCCCGTCTCACCAAAACATCCTGTATGGTATTGTTTAGCATGTGCCCCATGTGCAGCACCCCAGTGACATTGGGCGGCGGTATCACAATGGTGTAGGGCTCCTTGTCATTGGGGGTGGAGCGGAAGAACCCGTGCGCTGTCCAATAGCTGTACCAGCGGTCCTCCACGCTGCCGGGCTCATATTTTGATGCAATTTCCATAGTTGGAACGGTTTTTGGTATAGGTTGATGGGCCACCCTAAAAAACAAGGGCGAAAAGATGATGTGTATTCTTCTTTTCGGCCCCATTTGGCGCCCGTTGAAATACGAAACAAAAATAACCAACGTTGTATGTATAACAAAAGGATTTTGACGATAGTATGAAAACAACTATTTTTGGAATCGGCTTAAAAACAAGAAAAATGAAGAAAGCACTACTATTTCTATTTGTTGGCCTTATGGCAATGGGCCTTACGGCACAGGAGACCGCGGCCAAGATCGAGTTCAAGACGGAAACGGTCGATTATGGTGAAGTGGCCAAAGGGGCGGACGGATTGCGCGTGTTTGAATTTACCAACACCGGGAACGCACCGCTGATCATAAGCAAGGTCAGTTCCAGCTGCGGCTGTACCATCCCCAAAAAACCGGAAGCACCGATCATGCCGGGTGAAACCGGAGAAATACAAGTAAAATATGACACCAAGCGCGTGGGGCCCATTAGAAAGGCCATTACGGTCATCTCCAATGCGGACACGCCCACCAAGGTGCTAAAGATCAAGGGTACGGTAACGGCAGAAGTAGCCGGGACCAAATAAGGGAAACCCTGCAAACAAGGAATGGAGTCCGGCATCGCTGCCGGACTTTTTTTGTTCCGGAACTGAACCTTTCAGGCAATAATCATCCCCAAAAAATGGAATGGCCTTCCCCTCTTGGCCTTCGGTTGAAAGGCCGGCAAGGAACCCATGGGAAGAGCGCTGCAAATTAAACCATAACAAGGTTGGAAGATCAATGGGTATTTAGCACTTTTGTGAAAAATTAGGTTATGCCAAAAGTATCCCAAAAAGGGGGCTCCATGCCCCAATCGCCCATACGAAAACTGGTGCCCTTTGCCGAAGAGGCCAAAAAGAACGGAGCCACGGTGATTCATCTCAACATAGGCCAGCCCGACATAAAGACACCCCAATTGGCACTGGATGCAGTTAAAAATACCAATTTGGAGGTGCTGGAATACAGCCGCACCGAAGGTTCCGAGAACTTTAGGCAGAAAATTGCCGGGTATTACGCCCAGCATGACATACGGGTAAGCGCCCAGGACATTATGGTGACCACCGGGGGATCGGAGGCACTGGCCTTTGCCATGGGCAGTATTGCCGATGCAGATGATGAGGTCATTATCCCGGAACCCTTTTATGCCAATTATAACGGATTTGCCACCGCAAATGGAATCAAGGTGGTCCCCGTGGTCTCCAAACTGGAGGATAATTTTGCCCTTCCGCCCATTGCCGCGTTTGAAGAATTGATCGGAGAAAGGACCAGGGCCATCCTGATCTGCAATCCCGGCAACCCCACCGGATACCTTTACACCCGTGAAGAAATTAAAAAGTTGGCCGCACTGGCCCTAAAGCACGATCTTTTCCTCATTGCGGATGAAGTGTACAGGGAATTTGCCTATGATGGGCGGGAGCACTGTTCCATCCTCAAGGAAGAGGGTCTGGAAGAGCACGCCATTGTGGTGGACTCGGTTTCCAAAAGGTACAGTATGTGCGGGGCCCGCATTGGCTATCTGGTTTCCAGGAACAGGGAGTTCATGGCCACGGCCATAAAATTTGCACAGGCAAGGCTATCGCCGCCCACCTATGCCCAGATAGCGGCAGAGGCCGCCCTGGACACGCCACAGCACTATTTTGAGGAGGTAAAGGAAGAATATGTGGCACGGCGCGATCTGTTGGTCGCAGAACTGGAAAAAATCCAAGGGGTCCAAGTGGCAAGGCCCCAAGGCGCTTTCTATTGCATTGCCGCCCTGCCCATTGAAGATGCCGATGATTTTGCACAATGGCTCCTGGAAGATTTCCGGGTAAACAACGAAACCGTCATGGTGGCCCCCGCGGGCGGTTTCTATGCCACGCCCAATATGGGCAAGAACCAGATAAGGATTGCCTACGTATTGGATCGGGAACGTTTAAAACGAGCGGTGCACATCTTAAAATTGGCCCTGACCACCTATATTGGATAATGGAAATACTGAAAGAATACAGCCTAAAAGCGCACAACACCTTTGGTATCGATGCCAAGGCCAGGGCCTATGTGGCGGTTTCCAGTGTGGAAGAACTCCGGGAAGTGCTGGAGGCCAACCGCCACCAACAGATCTTGGTCTTGGGCGGGGGCAGCAACATGCTCCTTACCAGGGATATTGAGGCCCTTGTGGTGCACATGGACATTAAGGGCAAAGAGATCGTGCGCGAAGATGAAGACACGGTATGGGTAAGGGCCATGGCAGGCGAAAATTGGCATGACTTTGTCCTCTGGACCTTGGAGCACGATTTTGGAGGCCTGGAAAACCTGTCCCTCATTCCGGGCAATACGGGCACGGCGCCTATACAGAACATTGGCGCCTACGGGGTGGAGCTCAAGGACACCTTTGTGGGCTGCGAGGCCTTGGACAGAAACACCTTGGAGCTGGTGCCATTTTCCAAGGAAGAATGCCGGTTTGGGTACCGGGATTCCGTTTTCAAATCCGTGAAGAAAGATGCCTACATCATCACCGCCGTTACCTTTGAACTTACCAAAAAAAACCATCGTATCGCCACCGGCTACGGGGCCATTGAATCCGAATTGAGATCACGCGGCATACACGATCCCGGCATCAAGGACGTGAGCCAAGCAGTGATCGCCATTAGAAACCGTAAACTTCCAGACCCCAAGGTATTGGGCAACAGCGGCAGTTTTTTCAAGAATCCGGTATTGGACAAAAAGGAATTTCAAACTTTCATTGAAAACCATGGGGAAGCCCCCCACTACAAAGTGGACAACGGCAGCTTTAAGGTCCCCGCCGGGTGGCTCATAGAACAATGCGGTTTTAAAGGCAAGCGTTTTGGCGATGCCGGCGTGCATGAAAAACAGGCGCTGGTACTGGTAAACCACGGAAACGCAAGTGGGCAGGACATTTTGGCCCTGGCCCAAAAGGTGATGGCCGCCGTAGAGAGGAAATTCAACATTGCCATAAGCCCAGAGGTGAACCTCATTGGTCAGTTCCCAACGGGCAAGGTCTGGAACCCTTGACCTCCAAACCGTGCAACGGTGAACGTAACCGCCATTGGCCAAAGCGAATGGACCTTAACGCGGGCAGATAGGCACGGCCAGGGTCAAGAGATTAAAAAAGAGATAGGGGGGCATGGTAACAATCAATTTTATAATTTAGCGTTTACCCCAACAAAGCCTAACCGATCCAAGGGCCAGCCTAGGCACCATGAACCATTTATGAGCACATTACTGGAAAAGCACATTGTGGAACTGCTGCAGGAGCGAAATGAAAAAGCCATTTCACTGCTCTATGACCACTATGCAGATACCCTCCTGGGCGTGGCCAACAAAGTGGTGCGTGACCCGGAAATGGCCCAGGACGTGCTACAGGAGAGCTTTGTGAAAATCTGGAAAAAAGCGGACTCCTACGATCCTTCCAAGGCCAAGCTCTTTACTTGGCTGTTTCGCATTGTAAGGAACACTTCCATTGATAAGTTAAGGAGCGTGAACAACAAAACGGACAAGGAAATCCAAATGGATGTTTCTGACGTATATAGCTTAGGTGTGGATGGGATCAGGCCCGAGTTCATGGACGTCCAAGAACATTTGGGCAATATCGAGGACAAATACCAAGTTGTTTTGGAGGCCCTGTTTTTTCAAGGAATGACACAACAAGAGGCCAGTGACGAACTCAACATTCCATTGGGCACCATAAAATCGAGATTAAAAATTGGGTTAAGGGAACTAAGAAAGGTATATGGCCCCGAATAGCTCCCGGACACCAAAACGAAACCAACGTTATGAAAGATAAGATAAAGGCATTCTTGGACACCGACCTGTTGGAGCGGTATCTTTTGGGAAACACGGACCAAGAAGAGCAACTAAAGGTAGAGCGTTACATTGCCATGTACCCAGAAGTCAGGGAAAGCTATGACGAGCTTCAGGAAAACCTGGAGATCTTTGCCAAAATGCACGCTTTGGAAAGTCCGGAAGGCCTCAAGGAAAAGATCGTGGCCAGGATCAGGTCCGAAAGAAAGGGAAGGCAGCGTTTCTTCAGGTACGCGGTGGCGGCAAGCCTCGTGGCGCTTATGAGCCTCGGCGCCTCGTATTTCTTTTGGGAGCAAAACCAAGACCTGCAGCAAGAGAATTCCATGGTGAGCAACAAAATAAAATTGCTGGAGGCAGACATGAAGCAACAGCTGGAAGACGTGCGCAACCAGTTCATTGTACTGAACAACCCCAAAACCAAAAAGTACAACGTAACCGGAAACAAAAAGGCCAGGGAACTCAAGGCGGTGGCCTACATCAACCCTGTGAAAAAGCTCTCTTACATCAACGTAAAAAATCTTCCACAATTACCGGAAGACCAGTGCTTTCAACTTTGGGCGGAAGTTAACGGGGAACTGGTGAACCTTGGGGTTTTGGACAAAGTCACGGACAAGGACAATCTTATGGCCCTTCCCTATGCCAAGAACGGCAATGGCTACATTACCATAGAACCCAAGGGCGGCAACAGCAATCCCACGGTAAAGAACATTGTGGCCAATATTGCCTACTGAGCCAAGATTGCAAAGTAATCTTAAAGCCCCTTGAACGGGGCTTTATTTTTGTACCTTTGTGTCAAAATAGATGATATGGAGCTCCTATTGTTAACCTTTGGCCTCCTAGGTTTGGCCTTTGCGGGCATTGCCATAAAGATATGGGCCAAAAAAGACGGCAAGTTCGCCGGCACCTGCGCCAGTCAAAACCCTTACCTTAACAAGGACGGCGAAGCCTGCGGTATGTGCGGCAAGCTGCCCTCCGAACAGGATTGCAAAAACGACATGGCCCCGGACAACATCTAGGGGAACAACACTCCCAGAACCTTAGAACAAAGCATCCCTTGCGGAAAGAGGAAGAAGACGTAGCGACCATCATTGAAAAGGCGAAGGAAGGCCAGCAAATGGCCTTTAGCAAATTGGTGGACATTTTTTGGAACCAGGTCTATGGTTTTCAGCTAAAGCGAACGCAGGACCCCAACGATGCGGAAGACGTTACCATACAAACCTTTTCCAAGGCATTTGACAAACTGCACACCTACAATGAGCAATACGTGTTCAAGACCTGGTTGCTCTCCATTTCCAAAAACGTGCACATTGACCTGGTGCGGAAAAGAAAAAAAACACCCTGGAACACCAATAGCCAAGAGGCAATGAAATTGGCCCTGGACAATGCGCCCTCCATGGAGGACCGGTTGATCCAGGAGCAGAACTTGGCGAGCCTTTTGCAGGACATTAAAAAATTGAAGCCACATTACCAAGAAGTCATTAACCTGAGGTACTTTAACGAACTTAGCTACGCCGCTATCGCGGAGACCTTGAACGAGCCGGTGAACAATATCAAAGTGAAACTGCTAAGGGCAAAGAAGCTCTTGTCCGAAATCATAAAAAACAGGTGAGCTCCGCTTCCCGGCCCCTGGGTATAGACCCGGGCCAAAACCCATAGAAACGTGTTTTAGTTCGTATATTTGTAAAAAAAAGAAACTATGTCCGTTGTTGCACAAGAAAGCGTTGCCCCACCAAAAGGCAAACCAAAATGGCTCAGGGTAAAATTGCCCACGGGCAAGAAGTACACCCAATTGCGGGGCCTTGTGGAAAAATACGATCTGCACACCATCTGCACCAGTGGCAGCTGTCCCAATATGGGCGAATGCTGGGGCGAGGGCACGGCCACCTTTATGATATTGGGCAACATCTGTACCCGTAGCTGTGGTTTTTGCGGCGTAAAGACCGGCAGACCGGAAAATGTGGATTGGGCAGAACCCGAAAAGGTGGCGCGATCCATAAAGATCATGGGCATTAAGCACGCCGTGATCACCTCCGTGGACCGGGACGACCTAAAAGATATGGGGTCCATTATCTGGGCAGAGACGGTAAAGGCCATTAGGCGCATGAACCCCAACACCACCCTGGAAACCCTGATCCCAGATTTCCAAGGAATGGAACGGCACCTGGACCGCATTGTGGAAGTGGCGCCCGAAGTGGTCTCGCACAATATGGAAACGGTGAAGAGACTCACAAGGGAAGTGCGCATACAGGCCAAATATGAACGAAGCCTGGGCGTACTGAAGTACCTCAAGGACGCCGGCGTGAACAGAACAAAATCCGGCATCATGCTGGGCCTGGGCGAGCTGGAGGAAGAAGTGGTGGACACCATGGGCGATCTTAGAAGTGTTGGAGTGGACGTGGTCACCATTGGCCAATACCTACAGCCCTCCAAAAAGCATTTGCCCGTAAAGGAATTCATTACCCCTGAGCAGTTTAAAAGGTACGAGGACATTGGCCTGGAAATGGGCTTTAGACACGTGGAAAGTGGTGCCTTGGTGCGTTCATCGTACAAGGCGCACAAACACATCCATTGAGGTTCATGACCAAAAAACGCCAATGGCCAGCAAAACTGGCACCATATAAAAAAGGCAGTGCATTGCCGCCACCATCTTCGTGAAAACAATAAAATTGGGCATCAACGGGTTTGGCAGGATAGGCCGCACCCTTTTTAGGCTCCTACAGCACCGAGAGGACATGGAAGTGGTGGCCATCAATGACTTGGCCAACGCCGAGACCTTGGCACACCTATTAAAGTACGACAGTATCCACGGCGTTCTGGACACCCCGGTTAACCACCGGCCCAATGCCCTGATCGTTAACGGAAGGGAAGTTCATTTAACCAACCACGCCCAGCCCAAGGACATGGATTGGAAATCCCACTCAGTGGATGTTGTGATCGAGAGTTCCGGAAAATTCAAGACCCGCCGCACCTTGGAACACCATATAAAGAACGGCGCCAAAAAAGTGATCCTTTCCGCACCACCCCTTCACAACAGCACAAAAATGGTGGTCATGGGCGTTAACGAGCACATTCTTAACGCAGGAGACACCATTATATCCAATGCTTCCTGCACCACCAACAATGCCGCACCCATGATCAAAACGATGCAAGAGCACTGTGGCATTGAACAGGCCTATATTACCACGGTACACTCCTACACCTCCGATCAGAGCCTGCATGACAGGCCCCACCGCGACCTTAGACGGGCAAGGGCAGCGGCCCAATCCATTGTGCCCACCACCACCGGGGCGGCAAAGGCCCTAACAAAGATCTTTCCCGAACTGGCCAATGTGATCGGCGGCTGCGGGATACGGGTGCCCGTGCCCAACGGATCCTTAACGGACATTACCTTCAACGTAAAACAAGGGACCTCCATTGAAGAAGTGAACGCCGCCTTTCATAAAGCATCCAAAACTGCACTGAAAAACATCCTTTTTTACACCGAGGACCCCATAGTATCCATTGATATAAACAATAGTTTGTATTCTTGTACGTTTGATAGCCAGATGACCTCCGTAATCGGTAAAATGGTGAAAATCATAGGATGGTACGACAATGAGACCGGCTACAGCAGCCGAATCATGGACCTCATAGCCTACTTGAACAGCAAAGCCTATATTTAGATTTGACAGCATTATGTAAACTTTGGGTAAGGCTACTGCCGTTGTTGGTCCTGTTGGCAACGGTAAAACCTGTTATTGCCCAAAATGCACCGCTGCCCAATGATGTAAACTCCCTGTTCAACGAAGCGCGAAAACTCAGAAACCAAGGCAATGTAGATCGGGCCATGGACCATCTTGAAAAGGCCGTGGAGACCGCAGAACGCTTCGAGGACGAGAAGGCCCTGATAGATGCCTATCATGAAATTGCCCTGCTCTACCTTCGTTTAGATCGGGAGAAGGACACCCAGTTCTTTTGGGACCGGGCCAGTGTTCTTTTGGAACAGACAGCGTACCCCTATGGCGACGCCATACACACCTACATCGAAGCCGTGCTGCTGCATCGCGGCCAACAAGATTACCAAGCCCTTTTTATGTTGGGCGAGGCCAAGAAGCTGAACAATGACCGTAACTTTTTTAACAATATCCTGTTGGCAGAGGCCAATGTGTACCTGAGCCTGGAAAAATTTGACAGCGCCACCAAGAATTTCAACTCCCTGGTGGTGAACACGGATGTCTTTGAGAGCAAATCGCTCAGCACCCGGGCCCATCTGGGACTGGCAGAACTCTACTACAGGACCCAGGACTATGAACAGAGCATAAAGAACGGTGAGAGCGCTTTGGCCATGGCCAAGGAGAACGATTTCTTCGAGGAGGCCAAAGATGCCAACGCCCTTTTGACCATGGCCTATGAAAAAGTGGGGCTCTACAACAAGGCCTTGGAAAACAACAAGAACCTGCTTGGCCTAAAGGATTCCGTGTTCAACCTGGAAAAAGCAAAGACAGAAGAACAGACCGCAGATAAGATAAGGGACAACCTAAAGACCCAAGAGATATTAAAGCAGGAAAAGACCATACAGCAGCTTACCGAAAGCCAAAGTAGATCGGAGATCACCACCATGCTCATCTCGGCATTCCTGATCATCATTTCCCTGTTGGCGGTGAGCCTCTACCGCAACAACCAGATCAAGGTTAAGACCAACGATCTGCTCAAGACAAAGAACAGTGAACTGCAATTGGCCCGGGACGGGGCCGTACAGGCCATGGAGGCCAAGACCAATTTTCTGTCCACAGTGAGCCATGAACTGCGCACGCCCCTCTACGCGGTAACCGGGCTTACGCACCTGCTGTTGGAAGAAAATCCGCAAGAACACCAAAAAGAACATCTTAAGGCATTGAAATTTTCTGGGGAATACCTGCTGAATTTCATCAACGACATTTTGCACATCAATAAAATAGACGCCAAGAAATTGGAGCCCTTGAACATGCAGTTCAACTTGAGAAAAGTGCTGAACGAGGTCATAGATTCCCTGCACCAAAGTGCCAAGGCAAACAACACCAAGATCATTTTGGATTTTGACGAGGACATTCCCGGGCATTTGCTGAGCGACCCCTTGAAACTATCCCAAATCTTTATGAACCTCATTGGCAACGCCATTAAGTTCACCAAGGATGGCGAGGTGCGTCTCATTGCCAAAATGCTTAAAAAGGAAGGGGAAGATGTATCCCTTTATTTTGAGGTAAAGGACAACGGCATTGGCATTTCGGAGGAAAAACAACAAAAAATATTTGACGGTTTTGAGCAAGGTTCGGTACAGATCAACCGGGAATACGGCGGCACTGGTCTGGGCCTTACCATTGTAAAGAGCCTTTTGGGCCTCTTTGACACCGAGATAAACCTCTACAGCAAGCTGGGCCAAGGCAGTTCCTTTTTCTTTGAGATCGATATGAAGAGCGTCAATGACCTTATTGACGACATCCCGTTTGAGATGGCCCACCGCAGCTACAATTTTAAAGGGCTGCACCTGTTGATCGTGGAAGACAACAAGATCAACCAGGTGATCACCAAAAAAATGCTGGGCAAAAAAGACATTACCAGCGATATTGCCAACAATGGTGAGGAAGCCGTCTCCTTGGCCCGGGAGAACAACTACGACGGCATTCTCATGGACATCCATATGCCGGGCATAAGCGGGGAGGAAGCCACCATACAGATACGTAAGTTTGACCAAACCACACCGATCATTGCCCTCACCGCCATTTCTTTGGACGATAGTTTGGAGAGCTTCTACGCTGCGGGCTGCGATGACGTGGTAACCAAACCCTTTAAACCAGAGGTCTTTTACCAAAAGATTGGGGAAAACATATTGGACAGGGCCAGCACTTCAAATTCCTGATGTCGCCAGTTTATCCAACAGCGCCTTCCTTCCATTCCACAAAAAAGCGTGTTCCACGGGGAGGTATATGGCATGGGGCACCTGTTTCCCCAAACGCATAAAGTCTTTTTCCGTGGTCACCACAAGCGGCTTGGACCGTAGCACATCCAATTGTTTTTCGGTAAAAAAATGATGGTCCGGATAGGCCAAATGCTCAAAATCATGGCCTTGTCCACGCAAATACCGGACCAAGGGCGCGGGCTTGGCAATGCCCGTTACCAGGGTAAAACGGCCCTTGGCCACCGTTTCCTTGCCCACCGGGCCGTGGGCGCCCCAAAAATCGGTGCCATAGGCCAACTTGGCAAAGAGCACGGTCTGGTGCGGCTTGGGCCGCAACTTTTCCCTTATGGCCTTTGCGGCACGCTCACCGAGGTCCTCGGGGCATTTGGTCACCACAATGACATCGGCCCGATCGGCGGCACGCTTACTGTCCCTGAGGTCTCCCGTGGGCAAGTACCAATCATCCACATAAAGGGAATCATGCGTGGTGAGCAAGATGGAAAAACTGGGCCTTACCCTGCGGTGCTGGAAGGCATCGTCCAAAATAATGAGATCCGGGGCCACGGTCTGCCCCAACCGGAGAATGCCGTTGCGGCGATCGGCATCCACGGCCACCTGTACCCCGGGGAACTTGTTCTTTAGTTGGTAGGGCTCATCCCCCAGCTGGGCCACGGTGGCATCCGTACCGGCCAGGAAAAATCCCTTTGAGCGCCTTTTGTAGCCACGGCTCAGCACCGCCAATTTCCGCTCTTTGCCCAACTCCCGCAACAACAGCTCCACCATGGGCGTTTTTCCGGTGCCACCAACGCTTAGATTGCCCACACAGAGGGTGGGCACCTCAAAAGATGTGGATCGAAAAAGCCCCACATCGTACAACAGGTTCCTGATGCGCACCACCAGCGCGTACACCAGGGAAACCGGAAACAGCAATTTTCTCATTGGCCCCATACGGGCGAAATTATAATAATTTATCTTTGAAATGTGTAAAGACAGAAAAAATGACGGTAAGCGAATTGACCAAAACCATAGAGAAATTGGCCCCTTTGGCAGATGCGGAGGATTTTGACAATGTGGGCCTCCTGGTGGGCGAACCCCATACCCAGGTCAGTGGGGTCCTGGTTACCCTTGACACTTTGGAAGCCGTGGTGGACGAGGCCATTGACAAAGGGTGCAACCTCATTGTGAGCTTTCACCCCATCATCTTTGGGGGGCTAAAAAAAATAACGGGCAAGAACTATGTGGAACGCACGGTGCTCAAGGCCATACGGCACAACATCTGCATCTATGCCACACACACCGCCCTGGACAACAGCTTGGAGGGCGTAAATGCAAAGATCTGCGAGGTACTAGGCCTTGGGGACACTTCCATTTTAATCCCCAAAAAAGACCATTTGGCAAAATTGACCACCTACGTGCCCAAAAAGGACATGGCAAAAGTACAGCAGGCCTTATTTGAGGCGGGCGGCGGAAACTTGGGCCATTACAGCGAATGCAGTTTCACGGTTCAGGGCACCGGTAGCTTTAAGCCCAATGAACAGGCGCAACCGGTTCTTGGAACAAAGGGAAAGCGCCATCTGGAAGAAGAGGTGCAGCTTTCCCTGACCTTTGAAAAACAACTCGAAAACAAACTCATCCAAGCTTTGCTAAAAAGCCATCCGTACGAGGTGGTGGCCCATGAGATCGTACACCTGGAAAACCGCCATCCCTTTAAGGGTTTGGGAATGGTGGGTGATCTGGAGCACCCCATGCCGGTCACGGAATTTTTGAGCCTCTTGAAAGATAGGATGCGGGCAAAAGTGGTGAGGCACACCGTTGTGCCGTACAAAACGGTGCAAAAAATAGCCGTGCTGGGCGGCAGTGGCGCCTTTGCCATCCACGCTGCCAAAATGGCGGGGGCAGATGTCTTGGTCACCGCCGATATCAAATACCATGAATTCCTCCAAGCAGAAGATCAATTGCTCATTGCAGATATAGGACACTTTGAAACTGAGCAGTTTACAAAAAATCTTTTAGTTGATTATCTTAAGAAAAAAATCCCTAATTTTGCAATCCATTTATCGGAAACGAAAACAAATCCCATCAAGTATTTTTAAATATGGCAAAAAAAGAAGAGTCTTCGGTTGAAGCTAAGTTAAGGGCCTTGTACGACCTACAATTGATAGATTCAAGGGTAGATGAGATAAGGAACGTTCGCGGTGAGCTTCCCTTGGAGGTAGAAGATCTGGAAGACGAGGTCTTGGGGCTCAAAACAAGGATGGACAAACTGAAGACCGACCTGGACAACATCAACTTTGAAATCGGTGCCAAAAAGAACTTGATCGAAGAGGCCAAGGCCCTGATTAAAAAATACGGCGAACAGCAGAAAAACGTTCGCAACAGCAGGGAATTCAACTCCATTAGCAAAGAATTGGAATTCCAGGAACTGGAGATTCAATTGGCAGATAAGAACATCAAGGAATTCAAAGCCCAAATAGAACAGAAAAAAGCGGTCATTGCCGAGACCAAGGATAAATTGGCAGAAAGGGAAGCCCACCTAAAACACAAGAAGAACGAGCTGAACGCCATTCTTGCGGAAACGGAAAAGGAGGAAAGGGCCCTCTTGGAAGAATCTGAGAAATACCAGGAAAAGATAGAGGAGCGCTTGGTGAATGCCTATGCCCGTATCCGCAGAAACGTGAAAAACGGTTTGGCCGTGGTACCCATTGAGAGGGGCGCCTCCGGGGGTTCCTTCTTCACCATACCACCACAGGTACAGGTGGAGATCGCCTCCAGAAAAAAAATCATCACGGACGAGCACAGCGGTCGTATCTTGGTAGATCCCGTATTGGCGGAAGAAGAGCAGGAAAAGATGCAAAAACTATTTGCCAAGCTCTAACCCACCACAGATCATAAAAAAAAGCCATCCTTAAACAGGGGTGGCTTTCTTTTTTGTACTATTTTAATTGCAGCTTCTGCCCCGATCATGTGTTGGTCCTTTGTAAGGAGGGCGCAACCTCCCCTAAGCCCAAGACTTGGACGATGGAAGAACGCCATGGCCAAGGCGATGGGGAGAAGATTTGCACACCGATGGGTTTGGCAAGGATTTGCGGGCGAAATGGAATTTTTAAGGCATCATCTGGGTTCCATAATACTGAGTGATATGAAAAAATGGGGGTGGGCAGTACTGTTACTGGGGTGTATGGCAAACGCGCAGGACCTGGGCAAACATCTATGGAAGGAACGGATTTTGTTGCTGATATCGAATGGGCTCGAAGATGCCGCGCTGCGCGCCCAATGGCGTGCCCTGCAAAAAGAACAAAAAGAACTGCGAAAAAGGGACCTGGTGGTGTACGTCCTTACCGATGAGGGCTCCTTTTTTCTGGGCGTTGATGGGGAAAGCGAGGAACCGGAACCCTTGGATGGCGTGGGCAGACCGGAACGCTACAAAGATGGTGTGGTGCTCATTGGCAAGGACGGGACAAAAAAAATGGAAAGACCCTTTCCCGTAAGGCCCAAGGATATTTTTAACCTGATCGATGCCATGCCCATGCGCAGGGCAGAAATGAACAAAAACAAGCAAGATGAGCCCTAAAACGAGAACAACCGAGATGGTCTATCTCTTCCTGGCCATTATCGGTTTGGCCGGCACCTGGTACTTTAATGCCCAGTTCTACCTAACGGGCGGGGACACTTCCATAACCCACTTCATCGCGGAGGTGGTGACCACGATCCCGGCAAAGTCCATTGCGGCAGACATCAGTGTGGTGGCCATGGCCTTCCTGTTCTTTATGGTGCGGGAAAGCAGGCGCATAAAACTAAGGCATTGGTGGATTTTTATACCCTTGACATTTTTTGTGGCCCTGGCCTTTAGCGTTCCCTTGTTTCTGTATTTCAGGGAAAGACAATTGCGCCGCCATCCCTTATGAGGTTTCCAAAAGGCCCAGTATTTTTGTTTCCACGGTCTCGCTGTCCCAGATTTGGTCAATATTGGGCATTTTCATGACCTCTGCCATAATGCCCTCTTGGACATCTCCCAAAGCCAAGGCCTCTGCATAGGGCCGTTCCGAAAAAGTGACCCGGCTATAGGCGGGAATCCATTTGTCCGGGTGCTTGGTGGCAAAATGCCGTTCTATCTTCTTTTGGAGCAGGAAATCGGTATCTGCGGTTTTGCTGCTCATCTCCATAAAATTGCGATAGCTCAGTTCCGCTATGGCATCGGCGTTGGGCTTACGGGCTTCTTGATAGCGCGAAAAAATGGTCTCCCAATCGTCCCCATGATCCTCTATGAGCTGTTGCAGCACAAAAATATCCTCAAAGCCGGCGTTCATGCCCTGTCCATAAAAGGGAACCACGGCGTGGGCAGCGTCTCCCACCAATGCCACCTTGTCCCAATAGGTCCACGGGTAGCATTTCATGGTGACCATGGCACTGGTGGGATTGTTGAAAAAATCGCCCATTAGGTTCTCTATATTGTCCTGCACATCCGGAAAATAGGTGGCAAAAAAGACCTTTGCCTCCTGCTCCGTGGTCAATTTTTCAAAAGACACCTCCCCTTCAAAGGGCATGAACAGGGTACAGGTAAAGCTACCGTCCAAATTGGGCATGGCTATGAGCATGAACTTCCCCCGTGGCCAGATATGGAACGAGTGCTTGTCCAGTTTATGGCTGCCATCCGGGTTTGCGGGTATGGTGAGCTCCTTGTAGCCCACATCAATGAAATCCTGGGAATAATCAAAACGGCTCCGCCGCTGCATTTTATGTCTTACCCGGGAAAAGGCACCGTCGCAGCCAAACACCATATCGTAGGCGTGCGCCCTCCATTCGCCCTTTTCCGAAGCACCGGTATAGAAGGTTGCCTCCGGAAGGTCAATGTCCCAGACCTTTTCATTGAAGCGAAACTGGGCACCGGCACCCTCGGCCAGATCGATCATCCGTTTGTTGAGCAAACCTCGGGAAATGGACCAGATGGCCTCTCCCTGCTTCCCGTATTTTTGATAGTATTGTTCCTGGTCCACCACGTGCATGGCCCTTTTGTCCAACGGAATGGCCAGTTTTTTTATGTCATCCTCCAGGTCCACTTTTCGCAGCGCCTGCCAACCGCGGTTGCTCATGGCCAGGTTGATGCTGCGGCCCGAGAATTTTATGTTGCGGATATCGGGCCTCCGATCAAAAACGGTGACCTTGTGGCCGCCCCGCTTTAAATAAATGGCCAAAAGGGAACCCACCAAACCCGAGCCAATGATGGCAATGTTCTTAGATGTTTGCATAGTGTGCGTTACGCAAGGGTTAGCGCCAAAAATAAGGCTTTGGGCCGAGATGCCGTGGGCTGGCCCCAAAAATCACAATTTTTCCAAATTTATGAAAGGTTTAACCGTATTCTTGTTTAAGATATTTATATTTTCGTAAAACAAAAATAAGGATATGCTGCATTATACCAAAGAAGACCTTGGGCTGTTGAACTCCCGCTACCGGGCCAATATGATCAATAGCTGCACCGGTTACAAATCCTGTAATTTACTGGCCACCCAATCGGCCCATGGAACCAGCAACCTGGCCGTATTCAACTCCGTGGTGCACATTGGCAGCAACCCGGCCATGCTGGGCTTTGTGCTAAGGCCCCTTACTGTGCGGCGGGACACCTACAACAACTTCAAGGAAACGGGCCATTTCACTGTAAACCAGGTCAATGCCCCCATGATCAAAGGGGCCCACGCCACGGCGGCGAAGTATGATGAAGGGGTTTCCGAATTTTCAAAATCGGGCTTTACCGAGGCGTATTTAGACGGGTTTGCCGCTCCCTATGTAAAGGAAAGCCACATTAAGATAGGCTGCAGCTACAAGAACGAGTACAAGATTGCCGAAAACGGTTGCTTGCTGATCATCGGGGCCATTGAGCACATCTACTTGGAAGATGGGATGGTGCACCAAGACGGCTGGGTGCAATTGGATGCCACGGACACGGTTTCGGCCGTGGGGGTGGATGCCTACGCGCTGCCCAAGATCGTGGACCGTTTTTCCTATCCCCGTCCGGACGAAGCGCCCAAGTCCATTCTTTAGATGGCACACAAAAAACCACATTTGCCCACCAAGACCTGCCCCGTTTGCCAACGGCCCTTTGCTTGGCGCAAAAAATGGGAGAAGAATTGGGAGCAGATCATCTACTGTGGCCAACGCTGCCGTAGAAACAAGGGAAAGACAGCCGTTCCTTGAGCGCGGGGCGGTCCCGCATAAAGCAAAGAGGGCCCTTACCCTACCATCTGTCCAAGTTTTGGGACCGAAAGTACAGCAAGGCAAAGGAGAAAGGGAAGATGTAGAATGAGATAATCAAATGAAAAGGAAATGGAAGAAGACAACAAGGCCAACGCGTTAATCTGGTTCCGAGGTGATTTAAGGGTGCTGGACAACAGCTCCGTAACCGCCGCCTGTAAGGACAACAGGGCCATTGCCGTTTATTGTTTTGATCCGCGGCACTACGATGTTTCGCCCTATGGGTTCAAAAAGACCGAAAAGTTCAGGGCACAGTTCCTCATCGAGACCGTGACCGCCCTGCGCAATGAGCTAGCGCAACTGAACATTACCCTCCTGGTCCATGTTGACCGACCTGAACATGTGATCCCGGAACTGGTCAAGGCACATGGCATCCAGCGTATTTATGCCCAGGAAGAGTGGACCCGGGAGGAGAAGGAAGTCACGGAGGCAGTGAAGGCAACGCTGGGGGGCGGCATCAGCTTTAAAACACATTACGACCAGTTTCTCTTTCACCCGGAAGACCTTCCCTTTTCCGGTTTTGAGGCCCTGCCCAAGGTATTCACCGCCTTCAGGAAAAAATGCGAAAAATACAGCCGGGTGCGTGCAGAGGCCACCGTACCGCAGCCCATGCCAAAAGACAATAGGTTGCCCAACACCCCCATTCCCCGGTTGGAAGACCTGGGCCTGGAAGCCTTTGAGACAGACCCCAGAACGGCCTTTCCGTTTCATGGAGGGGCCGCTGCGGCAAGGGCCAGAATGGACCACTACTTCTGGGAAACAAAAAAGCTGGCCCATTACAAGAAGACCCGCAACGGACTCTTGGGCACGGACTACAGTTCCAAACTTTCACCCTGGTTGGCCAACGGAAGCCTATCGCCAAAAACGGTGTACTGGGAAGTAAAACGCTTTGAAAGGGAAGAGACCAAAAACCAGGATACCTACTGGCTCATCTTTGAGCTCATTTGGCGCGATTTCTTCAAGTATGTGTCCCTAAAGCACGGCAACGCCATTTTCTTGCAGGGCGGCATTCTCCAAAAAGACTATGAATGGCATTTTTCCAAAAACAAAATGGAACAATGGATCAATGGCAGCACACCAGAAGCTTTCGTGAACGCCAACATGCGCGAACTGGCGGCCACGGGATGGATCAGCAACCGGGGCAGACAGAACGTGGCCAGTTTTTGGGCCAAGGAATGGCAACAGGACTGGAGGTACGGGGCCGCGTACTTTGAAAGTGTGCTGCTGGACTATGACGTGCACAGCAACTGGGGCAACTGGATGTACAACAGCGGCGTGGGCAACGATCCCAGGGACCGCAAGTTCAACATTGCCCGCCAGGCCGGTATGTACGACCCACAGGGCAAGTACCAGCGTTTGTGGCTACAGGAGACCCTTTTTTAAGGGTTCCCTTCGTGGGCAAAACCAAACGAAAACGGCCCGTGGCCAAGGCCAAAGGAATTTCAGGATGCCGTCCCGGGGTCCTGACCAACATCAGCAAAAAAAAATGAAGACACTTAGACTTGTTTTGGGCGATCAACTGAACCAGCAGCACTCTTGGTTCAACAAGGTGGATGACAACGCAGTTTACCTCATGGCCGAGATGCGCCAGGAAACGGATTACGTAAAGCACCACATACAAAAGGTGACCGCCTTTTTTCTGGCCATGCGCAGTTTCAAGGATGATCTGGAGGGCAAGGGGCACCGTTTCATCTACCTGGACATTGGCAACGATCGCAACCCGCAAAAGCTGGAAGAGCTCATACACCAGACCTTAGAGGACATCGGAGCCGAGAAATTTGAGTACCAGCTACCGGACGAGTACCGGTTGGATGTGCAGTTAAAGGCCATTTGCGCAGCATTGCCCGTGCCCACCGCGGCTGTGGACACCGAGCATTTTTATACCCAACGCGAAGAACTGGCCCAGTTCTTTAAAGGGAAAAAGCAGCTGGTCATGGAATCCTTTTACAGGATGATGCGCAAAAAGCATGACATCATGATGGTGAACGGCCAACCGGACGGGGGTAAATGGAACTACGACCAGAGCAACAGAAAAAAATGGAAGGGCAACCCCGGCATACCCCAGGAGAAAGGCTTTAAGAAAGAAGTGGGAAGCTTGCTGGCAGAGATAAGGACAGCTGGGGCAACCACCTTTGGGCACATTGACGAAGATCAATTTTCTTGGCCCACCAGCCGGGCCGATTGCCTTTCCGTCCTGGACCATTTTTGCCAGGAACTGTTGGTGCATTTCGGTGATTACCAAGACGCCATGCACACCCGGCAGAAATACCTTTTTCACAGTCGCCTCTCCTTTGCCATGAACTCAAAGATCTTATCCCCAAAAGAGGTCATTGACAAAGTGCTGGAGCATTATTATGCGCATACGGAGCACATAGCCATTTCACAGGTAGAGGGCTTTGTGAGGCAAATATTGGGTTGGCGGGAATACATGCGGGGCATTTACTGGAAGGAAATGCCGGGATACGCCCACCTGAACAAATTGGAAAACCACCATCCCCTACCCGACTTCTTCTGGACCGGCAACACCAAAATGAACTGCTTAAAGCATGCCATTGGCCAAAGCCTTACAGATGCCTATGCCCACCACATACAACGGCTCATGGTCATTGGCAATTACGCCCTGCTCACCCAAGTAGATCCCGATCAAGTGGACGCCTGGTACCTTGGCGTGTACATCGATGCCATTGAATGGGTGGAGATCACCAATACCAGGGGCATGAGCCAATTTGCAGATGGCGGCATCGTGGCCACAAAGCCCTATGTGAGCAGTGCCAACTACATTAACAAGATGGGCAATTACTGCAGTGGCTGTGCCTACAAGCACACCCAAAAGGTGGGTGAGGATGCCTGTCCCTTCAACGCGCTTTATTGGAACTTTCTGGATGCCAAGAAAGAACATTTCAAGGACAACAACAGAATGGCGATGATGATGAATTTACTGCATAAAAAAGATAAAGCTGAACTCCAAGAGCTTAAAGAAAGAGCCCAAGACATCATGGAAAACCCGGATCGGTTTTAAACATATTATCGTAAAATTCGACCTTAAATTTTGGGGCAACCCAGGCTTATGCACGGGTACCATAAAGAGCACACAATACATGGCTTTTGAAGCATCGGGAGCGGTGATTTTCAACCTGCACTGCCTTGAGCACCATTCCTTTCTTAAACTGTTTCAGCACTTTCCGTTTCAAAATCAGCCAAAGAAATGATACAGTGTTATTGGCCTTTTAAAAAGAAAAATCAGGCTTTAGGAAATGGTGTTAAAAACGCATAACCAATTAAGTCCCACCGTTTCATTTGGAGAAAAACACCTTCCGCTGGGCTATCCAAGACGCCAATCCGCTAATGGAAAACCTATTCAAAATCAACAAATAATGGGCGAAAAAGAGCCCCTGATGCATCGGGGTATGGCGAAGGCAAAAAGTTTAAACAACTTCTTTAGAAGCAGGTAGTAAAAAGAAACGATGTAGCGGCCAATTTTCAATTGGGAAGTGGTATCATTATACCAATGGAGGGAAAACCCACCCTAAAAAAGGGCCATTGCGCTTTGAACGGCATTAACTGACTAGTCAAAAAGCTTGCTGCACAGGGAAAATTACTGCCAAACAGCAGGGAAAAGAAGGTTTTAAAGCCCTACACAATGCAAATACAATGGTTTAGAATCCGATAAACTTAAGCAACATATCTGTAGTTTTAAACTAAGTCCAGCTTATGCAATTTTTGTTTCCTTAACGCTGGATTGCTCTATTTTTTTTGTTCACGCAAAATAGAGGCATCCTATTTTAGGATTTTCCTAATTGAACCGCACTGAAGCATTTGCTTACCAAAATAAGGGTTCCTTATTTCTTTTTCTGCACTTAACCACAACGCACCGGAATTATTATCTGCCATTGGACAAAACTGCACATAAAGGGTACTATGGAATTCATTTTGTGCTTTTAGCATGGTTATCAGCGCCTTGCTAAAACCTTTAAAACTTGACCTAAGGGATTTTAAATCGGTGCTATTGCTCATTTTTGTCAATTCCTTATCCAAGCTTTCCCCATTTGATATGGACTGCTTTTTAACAGCGGTAAATTTCAGGTTGAATTCTTCAACATAGGTCATTGCTGTCTTATAATTATCTGCAACCATCGCGTCCTTTAAGAGAAAATAATGCTGCACCAACTCCCCTAAAGGCTTGTTCACATCCTCAGGACCACTAAGGGCCATATTACCTCCGTAGGATTCCATATCCTTATTGGACCTTGGAAGGATGTCTTTATCATCAGCCCCTTGAAACGTATGGTTCATCATAGAAGGTTTTCCTTGGAGCTGTGCTGCGGCATCGATATAAAAAGTACCATGGGACACAATTTCATCACCCTTGGACAAGCCTTCCAACACTTGGTATGCATCATCATAACTTGTTCCCAATTCAATTTCCACAAGTTCAAAAACATCCTCTCCCTCTATGGGCTTGCGATATACCAATGATCTTTTCCCTGTCCAGATGATGGCAGTCTTGGGGATCTTGATCATTTTATCTTGGGTTGTTTGCACCTGGGCATTAACGAACATCCCCGGTTTTAGAAGACCCTCGGTGTTATTGATGACCACACGGGCGCTCAAAATTCTCTCGTTGTGTTTTACCCTTGGCGTTATGATATCTATTTTGCCCCGTATTCCTTTTTTGCTTATTCCTGGCCCGCTAAGGCCTACGCTGTCCCCAACCTTGATCAAGGGCAATTGATGCTCATAAACATCCAACATTGCCCACACCGTTTTAAGGTTTGAAACTTTATACAGAGGAGCACCTTCTTGGTAAAAATTTCCCTTTTCCGCATACACCTCCAAAACAATACCATTAAAGTCCGAAACCAACGGAAAACTAAATTTGGGATCATCATTTTTAAAAAGCTCCTCTACTTCCGCGTCCGTTAGTTTCCAAAGTCCATCCGTGTTTCTGGCGGCCCTGTACAGTTCGTAATGCGTTTCCCTGTAGGATTTGGCCGTTACCAACTTATCTTGAGGGGAATACAGCTCAGGGGAATAGACCGTTCCTATCCTTTCCCCTTTTCTTACCACTTCCCCGGGAATATTTTTGGAAAGAAAATCCAATCTGCCCGCATATACACTGGTTTGCACGGCATCCGTATTCCCATTGGTACGGATTTCGCCTGAAAGGCTTAAGGTCGACACCGATTTTTTCTCCGAACCAACAGTGTACGTTTCCACACCGGCCATGGCACTGGCCTCCTTGCTCATGGAGAATAATTCCGAAGGATAGCCACTGGTCTCGGCACCCAGAACAAGATCCATCCCGCACAAGGGACAGGCATTGTTTTCCTCCTGCTGTACTTGGGGATGCATGGAACACGTCCAGTACTGTACCGTTTTGTTGTTTTTGGTTTCATATAACTCCTCCCCTCCATCTAAAACGGAGAAAAGCAGATAGCCTAGCAACATTCCCACCAATACCATACCTAAGCGCAAAACTATTGTCTTTGCCATACTACTCTTCTTTTATGATTGATTTGGACAGTTTGGCCTCCATCCTCCAGCTGTACAACAACGGCACTATGAACAGGGTAACCAAAGCGGTTAACATACCGCCCAGGCATGGAACCGCCATGGGGATCATGATCTCCGAACCCTTTCCGGTGGACATTAAGACCGGAAACAGTGCCAAAATTGTGGTGGCCGTGGTCATAAGACAAGGCCTTATTCTTTTGTTGCCCGCCGCTATTACCTTTTGCCTAATCTCATGAACATTCTTAGGTGTACCTTTCTTAAAATTTTGATCTAGATACGTCGCCATGAGAACGCCGTCATCGGTGGCAATCCCGAACAGTGCTATAAAACCGATCCAAACGGCCACGCTTAAATTAACGGTACGTATGTTGAGAAAATCCCTAAAGGTGTTTTCTCCCAACCCGATATCAAAAAACCAGGACTGTCCGTAGAGCCATACCAGGATAAAGCCACCTGCAAAAGCTACCGCGGTACCGGAAAACACCATAAATGAAGTGGTTACAGAACGAAATTGAATGTAAAGAATTATCAAAATCAATGCAAACACCAAGGGGATGACCAAGCTCAAGGTCCGCTCTGACCGCAAGTGGTCCTTATAACTGCCCGCAAACTCATAATTTATTCCTACGGGAACAGCTAGTTCATTGTTGGCTATTTTGTTCTGTAATGTACTTCCAATACGATTTACAATTTCAACTTCGGAGAGTTGGTCCAATTTATCAAAGGTGACATAGTTCACTAAAAAGCCATCCTCCCCTTTTATGCTTTGGGGTCCTTTTTCGTAGTAAACCTCAGCCAATTGGGACAAGGGCACAGGACTTCCTACCGGGGTATCTATCAGAATATCTCCAATTTCACTGGGAGACCCGCGTAATTCCCTGGGATACCGGACTCTAACGGCATACCGCTGCCTACCATCAATGGTTTCGGCAACCGTTTTACCACCTACGGCAATGGCTACGGTCTCCTGAACATCTTTTACAGAGAGACCAAATTTGGCAATATTCTTCCGCTTGGGCTCAATAAGTAGATAGGGTTTACCAACAATTCGCTCCGCAAATACCGTATTGGGAAGCACCCCTGGTATTTCCTTGAGTGTTTTTTCCAGCTCCAATGAAAAAAGTTCCATAGCCTGTAGATCTTGTCCATAGACCTTAATGCCCAGATTGGACCGCATACCCGTTTGCAACATTACCAATCTTGTCTCAATGGGCTGTAATTGCGGAGATGTTGTAATGTTGGGCAGCCTTGTCACCGCAGTGATTTCGCTCCAAATATCCTGCCTATCCTTGATGTGTTTTCTCCAATTTCTATAATAAGCACCGTCCCCATTGGGAACAAGCGTTGTTGTTGCAACACCGGAGCCCGGCGCTACGGTATCGCCCTGTACGGTTAAAAAGCCCCCCTTGCCATCGGTTTTAAACCTCATTAGGTTTCCTTGTTCATCCAATGCGTATTCCGGTTTTATGGCAATAAGATTTTCATACATGGAGAGCGGGGCCGGATCTAAGGCAGAGTTCACCCTACCCGCCTTGCCAACGGAAAAGGCGACCTCTGGCAACGTGGCCACTGCCCTGTCCAGTTGCTTGAGGGTATTTGTTATTTCAGACACCCCGGCATACGGCAGGGAAGTGGGCATTAGAATAAAATCCCCTTCATTTAATTTGGGCATAAATTCCTTTTGTACATTGGACATGGCCAAAAACCCCAAGAACACCACCACCACGGGAAGCACCAAACTTTTTCGCTTATTTTCCAATACCCAAGATAAGAGGGTGGTATAGTGCCTTAAAAAGAAATACAAGGGCACCAGGACCAAAGCCAAAAGAAATAAAACAAAGAGCAGATTTAACAAAAAGTGACTGGTAGGGCCTAGGGGTTGCCAATAATAGGCCAATACCAAGGTGATCAGGGACAGGCCCAAAAAACGATTGATGGCGTTTCTTTTTGGCGTCGTAAGCACATCAAAACTGTGAAGTAGGTACACCGTTGCAAAAGGCAGTACGAGAAATGCGGTTGAACTCAATAGAAACCCACCAACGATTCCAAAAAGAGCAAGTATTATTTGGATGAATAGCGATAACCTCCTTTTTTTGGGGAACCTGTAATGAAAAATGGCCATTATAGCCGGCACTACCGTAACCGCCAACAGGATAGCGCCCGTTAATGCGGCGGTTTTTGTAAAAGCCAAAGGAAAGAACAATTTTCTTTCTGCACCGGTCAACATAAAGACCGGTATAAAACTCAATATGGTGGTTATCCCGGCCGTAAGAATGGCACCTGACACCTCGTTAGCGGCCAAAATAATGGTCTTGCCCAAGGGTTGGTCAGGATGTTTTACTTTTAGGTGTCTTATAATATTTTCTGTCATTATAATACCCATGTCCACCACGGTTCCTATAGCTATGGCAATACCGGAGAGGGACACAATATTGGCATCTACGCGGAACACCTTCATCATGATAAAGGTGAACACCACCACCAAGGGCATTAAAGAAGATACGATGATGGAAACCCTGAGACTTCTTAACAAGAGGAGCACCACAATGATGGAAATAAGGATTTCCAGGGTGATGGTGGTTTCCAGGGTCCCCAAGGTATCCTCTATTAAATTGCCCCTGTCATAAAAGGGTACAATGGTTAATTTTGAAGTGCTACCGTTGCGGAGTTTTTTTGATGGAAGCCCTTTGCCAACAACAGCTATTTTATCGCGTAAATCTTCGATGACCTTTAAAGGATTTTCCCCATAACGGGCCGTTACCACACCCCCTACGACCTCGGCACCGCCCTTGTCCAGAATACCTCTCCGGTCTGCGGGGCCGATCGTTACACGGGCCACATCCTTTATTCTGATCGGCTTAAAATTGGATACTTTAACCACCGCCTCTTCCAGGTCCGTTAAGGAACTTATTTGACCCAGACCACGGACAAAATATTCCATTTTGTTAATTTCAATGGTTTCAGCACCAATATCCAAGTTACTTTCCCGGGCCGCTTTTACCACCTCTTTCAACGATACCTTGTACCTACGCATTAATTGTGGATCTACATCTATCTGATATTCTCTGACATACCCACCTATGGAGGCCACTTCTGCCACACCATTGGTGGATGCCAGGGCATTCTTAAGATAAAAATCCTGTATGTTCCTTGTATCCTGTAGGCTCCAACCGCCGGTTACCCTTCCCAATGAATCCCGCCCTTCAAGGGTGTACCAAAAAACTTGCCCTAAAGCTGTGGCATCCGGTCCCAGACTGGGCTGCACGCCCAAGGGCAACATGCCCCTTGGCAAGGCCGTGAGTTTTTCCAATAATCTTGCTCTTGCCCAGTAAAAATCGGTCCCATCCTTAAATATCACGTAAATACTGGAGACCCCGAACATAGAACTGCTCCTAACGGTCTTCACTTGGGGCAATCCCAACAAATACGTTGTTAAGGGATACGTGATTTGGTCCTCAATGTTCTGTGGGGATTGCCCTTGCCATTCCGTAAATACAATTTGCTGGTTTTCACCAAGATTCGGGATCACATCCACAGAAACCTTCATGTCCGAAAACAAATCATTTGAACTGTGAAACGGGCTGGTTATAAAACCAACAAAAAGCAACACAAATACCAGGAGTACCGCTACGATCTTATACTTTATGATCAAACTAATAATTCGCATAGCTATTTTTAGCCTTGGCTCGCCCAGTACTAACATACAAACAGTAAAATAATTGCATTCATACACAACTATTTACATCAGCTTTTAGCATTGAACAACGTCCATTTCCAACACCAAACATATAACTATGGAACTTGGTGAACAGGCCGTGCATTGGCGTATCCTCCCCATTTTGGAAAAATGAATTCTAGGGTTGCCCATAGCTGGCAACCCTGCACAACATTGACCCGGGCGGCCGTATCTTTCTATTTTCAATTATTGTGGAACCGCACCATCTAAACCTTGAATTCTATAAACCTGGCCCAACCACATCCAAGTGGGTAAAATACAGATGTCCAGGCCCTGGGGAAATGTAAGAACAAAGCGTGCTAAGATTGTACTGCTCCTGATTGGTCAATGCGACCAACCCCGGTTTTCAAAACAAACCTCGCACCACAACTATGTAAACGGTCAAGCAACACTCAACGGAAGTTCTAAACACCAACAAGGAGCGCATCTACCTTATGCCTTAACCAACTGGAAGTAATAGTCTTACACAGTGCAAAAGGTGTCTTACAAACAAAAGGTGAGTCCTTTCCTTAATCCAGGATGTTAGTTTTGTGACCTAGGGTAAGAGTCTCATATTTCGACCCTTAAAACCGTACTTATAACGGGTTTTTTGTTCAATTTATAAGGTAAACAAATACTTTTCGCACACTCAAAAAATATCACAAATGATAAAAAAATACCCAATGACCAAACTTTTTTCGCTCAGCTTACTCCTGTTTTGGGGAAGCATTTTGGCACAAAACCCGAGCCAAGTGGGCGAGTGGAGTGAACCAATTCCATTCGGACTTGTACCTGTGGCAGTGGCAAATTTACCGGACGGCCGTCTGCTTACCTGGTCGTCAAGGTTTAGAGAGTCCGGTTTTGACCAAAACGACGGAGCAACGTTTACAGAAATATTTGACCCCGCCCAAGGTCTAAATGGCAGGGCGTTGGGAACACAGATATCTGACAACAACCACAACATGTTCTGTCCGGGCATCAATAACCTGCCCAACGGAAATCTTTTGGTGGCCGGTGGAGGTTCCGCTCCAAAGACCACCATTTACAACGTACAGACCAATAGATGGGAAACCTCGGACGATATGAACGTTGCCAGGGGGTATCAGGGAAATGTAACCTTGCCGGATGGTAGAGCCTTCACCATTGGCGGACAATGGAGCGGAGGGCCCTCTGCCAAAGATGCCGAAATTTGGACTGAAGGTCAAGGCTGGAGAAATCTACCCGGAATACCGGAATCGGTGCTTTTTAACCAAAATGATTTACAAGGACGTCCTGTAAGGCCTGCAGACCACGCATGGTTATGGGTAGGTCCCAATGGGAAGGTGTTCCATGCCGGACCAAGCGAAGACATGCATTGGTTTGATCTTAATGGAAATGGTTCGTCCACCTTTGCCGGGAAAAGAGCGAATGATACCTATTCCATTACAGGTACCACGATCATGTACGATATAGGTAAAATCCTAAAGGTAGGAGGTGCTTTGAATTATCAGCAGGGCTTTCCCGCAAAGGACAACTCTTTCGTAATCGATATCAACAACGAGAACAACGTAACTGTAAGCCCTACGGCCAACAACTTACAATTATCCAGATCCTATCATAACAGCGTAGTCCTACCTAACGGAGAGGTAGTGGTTACCGGAGGTTTAAGTACTTCCAGTATTTTTACCGATGCTGGGGCCCGTTTCGAAGCGGAAATCTGGAACCCGCAGACCAACCGCTGGAGAACCGTGGCAGGGATGCAAATTCCGAGAACATACCATAGTGTGTCCATTCTTATGACAGATGGTCGGGTCTTCGTTGGTGGGGGTGGTCTTTTCTTCGGGGGTGGAAATCAAAACCATCTTGATGCGGAAATATACAGCCCTCCATATCTCTATGATGGCAGCGGCAACCTAGCACAACGCCCTACACTAAATGCTCCTGCGACAGCAGGTGTAAGTCAACAATTCACGGTGAACGGTTCCGATGACATTACTGAATTTTCTTTTATACGAATGTCCTCGGCAACGCACAGTACCAATAACGAGCAACGCAGGGTGCCGGTCAGTTTTACAAAAAACGGCAACCAGTATATCTTAAATGTACCAAATGCCAATATAATAACGCCCGGGTATTATATGCTTTTTGCATTGAACGCCAACGGAGTTCCAAGTATCGCCGAAACCGTTTTGGTCGGCAACAATGGCACGGTCACACCACCACCGCCACCGCCGGCGGTTTCCGGCACCAACCTGGCGCCAGAGGCAGAGAGCATCACGGTGTCTTCAGTGTTCTCCGATGCCTACCCGGGTCAAGGCGCCGTGGACGGGGTCACCGGACAGATAGACGGCAACGAATGGGCCAGTCTCGGCGAGGAGAACCCATCCATAAGGCTTACCTGGAACAGAACCTTGACCACTGCCCAGATCGTACTCTTCGATAGGGCAAACACCGTGGATCAAATAAACGGGGCCATACTGAGGTTCAGCGACGGAAGCACCATAAACGTGGACGCACTTGACAACAATGGGGCAGCTAGGCTCATAGAGTTCCCAGAAAAGACCGTTACCTGGGTAGAACTGGACATTACCAACGGTGCCGGCGCAAACGTGGGACTATCGGAGTTCGAGGTCTATGGCGAATATACGGATGACGGTGG
>NZ_JBLFEO010000006.1:94340-132064 GCF_047345505.1 Maribacter aquimarinus
ACTGAGGTTCAGCGACGGAAGCACCATAAACGTGGACGCACTTGACAACAATGGGGCAGCTAGGCTCATAGAGTTCCCAGAAAAGACCGTTACCTGGGTAGAACTGGACATTACCAACGGTGCGGGCGCAAACGTGGGACTATCGGAGTTCGAGGTCTATGGCGAATATACGGATGACGGTGGTTCACCACCACCGCCATCCGAAAACAATGACGTTAACCTGGCATTGAACCAGCCTACCGCGCAGTCTTCTTCTTCTAGAATCTTTATAGGCCCTTCATCAAGAGCGGTAGATGGCAACACAGATGGTAATTTCAATGCCCCAAATGGCAGTGTTACCCATACCAATCGAGATTTTAGACCTTGGTGGCTTGTAGATTTGGGAGCTACCTATAATGTATCTGACATTAATGTGTACAATAGAACAGATTGCTGTTCCGGTCGTTTACTAGGTGCCATACTTTACGTGGGCAATGTTATAAGCAACAACCCTGCGGACTATACCGAGGTGGGAACGCTTTCCGAATCTCCCAGCGTTCAAAACTTCAACAATGTATCGGTTAGAGGACGGTACGTAATGATACGTCACGTGAGACCTTCCATTCTAAGTTTGGCAGAGGTAGAGGTATTTGGGTCATTGCCCGCAGGTACCGTTAACCTACAGGCAATTAGTTTTGGTGAAGAGTTGAAAGAGGGGATAAATATGTTGGTATATCCCAATCCCACCTCAGGCGAACTCTATATAAACTTAGGGAGCCAAGGGGAAGGAGAGCGCGCCTCAATCCTTATATTTGGCAATGACGGAAGAACCGTATTCAAAAAAGATTATGGTTTGGATTATGGAATTATAGAGATATTGCAACTTGATTTTCTTGCTGATGGAGTATATTATGTACAAATAACCAAAGGTGATACTACCACGGCTAAATCCATCATAATTTCGAGATAGCCTTGGTTGCTAAGTAAGAAGGTGGCCCAAATCATATTGCACAGTGGCAAAATGGTTTGGGCCAACCTATTTCTAAACATACCGAGTGGAATGATTTTCCACAAGTACCGGAAAGATGAATACGCCTCTACAAACTTGAACCGCCGTTTAAATTAAAAAAATGGCGGTACCATAAGGTAAGGGAGATTATATTGCTTTGTAAAACCGAGATTCATTTTAGGCGATGGAGTTTATGTTGTAATACCAGTTCTCTTTTGAAATTCTGCCAAAGTAATTGAATTGTTTTTTGGCCTGCGAAAAGAAACGATGTAGCGGCCAATTTTCAATTGGGAAGTGGTATCATTATACCAATGGAGGGAAAACCAACCCTAAAAAAGGGCCATTGCGCTTTGAACGGCATTAACTGACTAGTCAAAAAGCTTACTGCACAGGGAAAATTACTGCCAAACAGCAGGGAAGAGAAGGTTTTAAAGCCTTACTCAATGCAAATACAATGGTTTAGAATCCAATGAAGGGCAGGCCCTTGGCTTTAACGGTCCTTCCCATAAGCGGTCAGGATCCATGGCCGGGCCATGACCCAACCCCACAGAAAGAGTCTTGCCTTAGGGCCCATAAAAACTCAAGGAATCCCTTAAAACAAGATGTCCACCGTACCGTATCAATGACACAGCCCCCTGGCATTGTGGCAATTGGCATAGCCATCTTGAACATTGTTGAAGATGTGCCATTTGGTCAATTGGGGTGCGTTTTGGGTTATTTTTTGATTCCTTGTGCAGCAAGATGTCTTCTATGGGGCATTACTTCTTGGGGCTCTTTTAGTTCAATTACCATCTGCTTTCCCAACCCAAAACCTAAAAATTCTTACATTTCTTACGTTTCTTACAATGAAAGCACAATAAGGCGCCAAACCACCTAAAATCCCTACTTCACAACAATTCTTTAATATTTTCAACAGTATCGCGTTCATTTGTATGCATCGTAATTGAACGGAATAAACAAGACAGATAACGTGAAATTTAGGGTAGTGATTGATTGTGGATGTACATTTGCCCACGAAATGGACCCCAAATCTATTCAAAACCAAAAATCTTAAAAAACTTGACCTACTTGCCAGATGACATTCTTACCCATCCACTATGGTAAGCGCTGTAACGGGCAAGGGGGTTGAAATTTTAAAGAGTTAAAATTTCAAAACCCGAAAAATGAAGAATTCTCACTCTTTTTGCAATAACTTCAGTTATCTAAAAATACTGTTGGCCTTGGCATTCCTTTTTATGGGTCTGGTGCAAGGCCAGATAAACACCAACAAGATAAGGGTAGACCTAAACTCCTTGAGCTTTAAGGCGTGCAGTGACACCAATAATGGGCTAAGCACGGTTACCGTGCAGAGCAAACAAGGCACTACCACGGATTTTGAAATTGCCTTTGACTTACCCACTGGGGTAACCTACCAAGTGGGCACGGCAACCATAACCGGCCAAACGGGTTCCGGTGACTTTACCCTTACAGAGGTGGACGTATCCAATCCTAACCAACCCATCTTCCGTTTGGAAAGGCCAAGCAATGCACCCTGGCAGATAAACGACCATGTGATCTTTACCTACCAAAAAACGGCCGATTGTGATGCCGTACAGTTCTCCTATGCCGGGGGCCTGTTCAAAGATGCGCATACCATTACGTTCAATGATACGGATGGGGCACAGACCGCATCGGACAATGACCCTACCGTAAATTCCTATAACCTCTTAAGGGCCTTTTTGGCCGTGGATCCCATTTCAGACGTGGGGGCAATTGCAAATACCCCACAGACCAGGGACATTACCGTACAAAATTCCGGCAATGGTGGTGTGGAGCGATTTCAACACCAAGTGGAGGTTCCGCTGCAATTGCAAACAGGCTATCAACTGGCCTTTAACGGCACCGTTTTGACCCCAACAAACATTTCAGGTGAATTTTTCACGTATGAGATAGATTTGAACCTTGCCCCTTTTGCGGGACAAGTGGGAGACGGGGACAACGTTTTTGAAAACGAGGGCATCACGTTCCAGGAAACCCTGCAACTTTCCAGTTGTGCCTTTGGCATAGGCACGAGGCACAGTCCAAGATGGGGCTGCACCACGGCAACTTTTTGCCAGACGGGCGCACCCATATTTGGTCGGTTCAATATCAATGAGGAGTTTGCCAACATCAGGGTAACGGAAATAAACAGACCCTTTCCCAGGTGGGACGCCCCGGTGACCTATACCTATGAAATAGCAAATGTGGCCAGTACGGACCATGCCTACAACGTACAACTTAACATTGGCTATACTTGGGACCAAATCTTATCCGGAATCGGTGTGAACCCAATGTATGGGGATGATTCCAATACGCATAGACAACTATCCAATTTTAGGTTCTCGGGAGGTGCCCCGTTTACGCCACAGCGTTGGAACAACACCATTGACCCATCCGGTGGGGCGGGCTCCTATTACTTACCGGCCAATTTCTTTACCTCCGATCCGGACGGCCCAGGAGGCTTGGAGGATTTGGATGGAGATGGCTTTTTTGACGACCTTGCCGCCGGGTCCGGAACCGAGATGAACTTTGACATGGCCATGCTGCCCGCCACCACGGTCTGTAATGCAAACTCGGAGACATTTACCAGCAATTTACGACTGACAATGGATATTTGGACCGTAAATCCATGTAACGTACAAACTACCACAGATCGGGTAACTTTAAACCAGCATGGTGTTAGGCGGGAAGCACTTTTCGACTGGGCTAACCCGGAGGAATACGAACAGGACGCAGAGGATGGCCAAATATTCAACCTTAGTTTCATGGGTAGTTTCTCAGTGCCCTCTGAATCGCCCACCTGCAACGGAACAAGCATGCTGGGCAATGACCCCGGCACCAGTTACCAGGTTACCGTAAACCTGCCCTCGGGCGTTAACCTGCACGGCAGCGCGGATGCCAGATACGTACAAACAGGGAATCAGGTGACCTTTACGGAGACCAACCTGGCCAATTTCACCGTGGATGGATACCTCTTGAACATTCCCATCAACTTTCCGCTCACCCTGGACTGTTCCACTTATTCAGGGCCCTCTTTTGTTCAGTTGGACTATACCACCTCTTACAGCAGCACTTGTTTTAACACCGACCTACATTGTGGCAGCTTTGAGATGTCCACCCACTGTGATACCGGTTGTGCTGGGCCCATTACCACCTCTTTTGAAGCCAATAGGGAAACAGCGGGCTGGACCGACGATTCCATGGCCACAAGGGTAAGCTTGGACCCTGCGGTACACGCCACAAAATACTATATGCCCCGTGACGAGATGGTGATCAACACCAGTTCCGTGATGAGGAATGACAGCAAGGACAACCTCTTTTTTGAAATGGAGTACCTCACGGACCATTATGGATCCAACTGGTCCGATATCCTACAGTTTGTTGAGGGAACCATTACCATAAATGACCTTTCCAGCGGCAGCCGCTCCACCGCCATTAACGTGGCGCCAAGCATTACCTCTTTGAGCAACGGTAACCACATTATGAGGTTTGACCTTTCCAGCTACAGGAACATCATAGCCCCTGGCTATGAATACGGCGAGGGCCTTGAAGCAGATGAGATCGATCTGGAACTTCGTTTCAGGTTAAGCGACGCCTTCCCAGAACAATCGGGATTGATCCAGTTTTACACCTTCACGGGAGCCTTTTACAGTTTTAACGGCCCCAACCGCATTAGCTGTGAAACCTATAATGACAGGGCCTTTCTGGTAAAGACCCGGGTTGGTTACAACGCCTATATCAGCGAAGCCGCTACCGGTTGCGAACCAGTGGTGTTGGCCGTTCAAATGGAACAGGCATTTGCCAACGTCCCGGACAAATTTCCCAACGAATTTAGACCGCCAGCCAGGTGGCTGTCCACAAGCATCGAAATTCCCCAGGGAATGGTGTTCAACAACAGTGCCAATAGCTGGGGCTACCCCAACCTGCAGCCAGAGGATAGCGCCCCAAATTCGTCCAATAACGGCCTCAACTTCTCCGTATCGGGAAATATCGTGACCGTGACTCCCGGGCCGCGGTTCCGAAATTTGGACAGCGACGATAACCACTACCCCAACATAAACATTCCGGTCATAGCCAGCAGCGCAACCCCCGCTTCATCGAACTACAATGTTTCCGTAACCTACGAAAACTACAGTTATTCCAATGCCCCAACAACGGTCACAGAGACGGATAATCCCGTGTTTGAGTACATTGCCCCCACCTATCTAATGAGTCGGGTAAATCCAATAGAGGTGGGAAGTTCCGAACTAGCGGAGTTCTCCATACGTCTCAGAAACGATGCCAATAGACAAATAGACTACAACTGGTTAAGGGTAAACCCGGATTCCGATTACCAGATCACAAATGCGTATTTGGTGGATGGGGCCACGGAAACCCCGTTGAACGTGGTGAACGAGGGAGGGGTTTTCTATATTGAATACGGTAATCTGAACGGTTTTGTGAGTACATGGGCAACCATCCGCTTTGAGGGCACCTATAACGATTGTGCACCACAGACCATTCTAGTTTCCCAGAATTCGGATTGTATTGGCTTTCCCAGCTCATACAGCGGACTGCCCTTCTTTCTTGAGCGGGAACTGACCTTGGAGCCGGTGTCTGCCACCATCCAATTGGATGTTTTGAGCCAGCCCACCACCACGGTCGATACCTGTAGCGATTACAGTGTTGCCCTGGAAGCAAGAAATGCGGGGGAAGGAAATTTGGCCGACCCAAGGATTGAATTTGATATTCCCGGGGATATCAGCTCAGTCAACATTCAGGACATTGCCATTGAATACCCAAGAAACTCTGGGGTTCTTCAGACCATAACACCGGCAATTACGGGAAATACGGTGAGTATCGATTTATTGCAGCATCCAGGGATTGCCGCAGCAAATGGCTTGATGGGTTCTTTTGAGGCGTTGGCACTGGATGATCAGATCGCCATCATCAACATTACCTTAAACGCCCAGTGCAATTACCGATCCAACACGGGAACGGAATATACGGTTTTCGGAAACAATCCTTGTGGCAGCCCCGCCGTGGGCAACGGAAGTAGGTTGGCCAGCGAACCCGTGATCCTTACCGGTGCGGAACCCCCCTACAGTACCAATAGTGTGGCACTTGCCTCCCCAAATTTTGAGGGATGCGAAATGGAGACCGTTTCCGTGGAAACCTATATTGTGGACGGTACCACGGGATCCAACGACTTTACCAGGGTAACCTTGCCCGCCGGCTTGGTATATGTGCCCGGTTCGTTCAGTTCCACAGGGTCCGTTGCGGCTACATTTGTATCGGCAAATACGGTCGGAAACCATCAGGAAATCGAGATCGGACTTCCGGCAGGTGCCACTATCACCGATCTAATTGCCTATAATTTTGGCGTGGAAAGCACTGCGGACATCTGTGCGGGAAGCTATGATATTGATTTGAGCACCTATGTGACCACTTCAGGACTCACTTGTGGAGGCGTATCCTGTGGAACCACGGAAATTGAAACGGGACGGGCAGATGCACAAATAACCATAAGCAAAGCGGTTTTGGAGGGGTCCTCCTTTTCGGCAACGGCAGACTATGTGCAAGGAACCAACACCAACTATGCCGTGGAAGTGGGAATTGAAAATACCGGTACGGAAGATTTGGCATCCGGTATTTCCTACGAGGTGTTCTGCGCAGATGGCTCGGGAGCCAAGGTAGGGAGCGCACTTTACACAGGAACGCTAAGCCAGGGTATTCCCGTAGGAGCATCCGTACAAGAAGCCTTTTCGTTTTCGTCCAGTACTTTTTGCGGGGACAACAGCAATATTGTGGTGGAGTTTGCACCAGGGCCATCCAACTGTTTCTGCGATGTCCTTTCCCTGGTCATCGCCAGCCAGCCTTCTCCCGCTTCCGGGGACATTACCTTTGTCAATGACAACATTACCGTAAACGAAGCCAATGGCACCGCAACCCTAGAGGTCATTTTTAATGGTACCGCACCAGGTGGCTTCACAGTGGATTTTACCACTTTGAACAACACTGCGGTGTCTGCCCAAGATTTTGTGACCACCACAAATACGTTGACCTTTTCCGGGACCAACGGGGAAATACAGACCATTACCGTGCCCATTTTAGACGATACTTTGGCCGAACCTACCGAAAACTTCTGGGTAGAGCTATCCAACGTGTCCGTGCCAGCAATTACGATATTGGACAATCAAGCGGTAATCAATATTACGGACAACGACTTTGAAATCTGTAACGATGGCATAGACAATGACGGCGATGGCCTTATTGACTGTGACGACCCTGATTGTTACCTAGCGGCCAACTCTGGCGATACGGATTCGGATGGAGACGGTATCGGCGACTTGTGTGATTTGGATGATGACAATGACGGTATTACCGATGTCAATGAATCCAGTTGTACCAATGCAGGCGCTTCGCTGGGAGTATGGGACAATGGAAATTCACCCTTTCAATCAGGTAGTGTTTACGATCCTACTTTTGTTGCCTCCATGGCCGATCAAATCTTTGGGTCCGGAATAACGGTCACGGAACAAGCAACTACACTTTCAATTGCAGGCATCGATGCAACCACGTATGGCGGTGCCGTAACCAACAATGATTATATTGAGTTTGCCTATACCACGCAATCTGGCATTCCGTTCCTGAACCCATCCGTTATGGGTTATACAAAAAACGACTTTGCAACTGCGAATGAATATGGTTATAGCATCACATTGGTAGGTTCCAATGATGGTTTTACTACCAGTACCATATTGGTCGATGATTACCAAGTGAATACGTTTGTGAATGGAAACAATCAGAATATTAGAGTTAATACAACAAACGATATTGCAACATTTGGCCCAAATGAAACCTATACTTTAAGACTCTATTTTTATAACAAAACCACTAGTGGTGATGCTAGATTCGATGACTTTTATCTAGAAGCCACGCAATGTGGTTCTAATAGTGATATTGATGGAGATGGTATCCCAAACCACCTTGATCTGGACTCGGACAACGACGGTTGTTTTGATACCGTGGAAGCCGGTCACGCAGATGGAGATAATGACGGTGTCTTGGGCAACTCTCCGGTAACGGTGGATGCCAATGGCTTAGTTAATGGACAAGGGGGTTATACCGGGGTTACTGGAAACGAGATTGTTGCCACACAGGTGACCATAAATACTGCACCAACGAACCAAACGGTAATTGAAGGGAATTCTGCTTCATTTACTGCGGATGTATCGGCCATAATTACCACCGTTTTCAACGCAGGCACCCCAGACTATGCCAGTGGTGCGGATAGTTCCGGTCAAATACAGTACCAATGGCAAGAGAATGGGGTCAACCTTACCAATGGCGGCAATTATTCTGGCACTGACACAAATACATTGCTTATAAACGACGTTACCGGTTTGGGAGGCAACACCTATACCGTGGTAATTACCCACTCGAATACTACTTGTTATTTAGAAACCAGAACGGCATCACTGGGCACACTTAACCCTTGTGACCCCATAGCTTCAGGAAATCCTGATAGCGATGGAGACGGTATATCGGACGTTTGTGACCAGGATGATGACAATGACGGTATTTTGGATACCGAGGAGTGCCAGAATACTAGGCCTTTGCAATTTCAAGGTTTATCAACCACAATTCAAAGCTATTCTGTTTTCACTACCACAATTACACAAAGCCTAGTTAGTGGAAGTGTAGTTGGATCGGATAGTGATGATAATGGAAATTTGGCTCTTGGATCAAACGGTACTTCCATTAACATTTCCGCATCAAATCTTTCTGGATTCCTAATTGGTCCAGCAACAAACGGCAACGTTGATCTCGATGGGATTGATAGATGGACAATTTCTTCCCCTGGAGCAAACTTTACGGTATCTGACCCCTTAAACGAACTGAATATTATTTCCAATAGCACTGGTTCAATTATTTTTATGGCCAACATTGGAAATCCACAAAATTGGTCTATTGGAGTTAATGATATTACCGATTTAACACTTACCATGAATCAGGGAAATCCAAGGTCTGATTTAAATATATCGTTGATAGGTCCTTGTGGCGACGCAGATAATGATGGATTCATTAATTCTATTGATTTGGACTCGGACAACGACGGCTGTTTGGATACCGTGGAAGCGGGCCACGCAGATGGGGATAATGACGGTATTTTGGGCAACTCTCCCGTAACGGTGGATCCCAATGGCCTTGTCACTGGACAAGGGGGCTATACAGGTACCAATACCAATGTGACCACGCCCTTTGTTCCTGTGGTGGTAACCACCCAACCTAGCAATGTTACCGCAAGTATTGGCAGTACTGCCAGTTTTACGGCAGTGGTCACTGGCGGTGCTACCCTAAGCTACCAATGGCAGGAAAGTCCCGATAATGGGGTTACATGGAATGATCTAACAGAAAGTGGTATCTATTCAGGAACCACCACGCCAATGTTAACATTGACCGGTATTTCTTCTTCAGTTCATAATTATGGGTACAGGTTGGCCATAACATCATCGGACAACCTCTGTGATGTTGTTACCAGCGATGCCGCAGACGTTTTTGTGCTATCCGATATCTCCATAAGCGACGCCACTGTTGTGGAAGGTTCTGATTTAATTTTCACCATCACATTGTCGCATGCCCTGTCGTCCGACTATACAGATTTAGAACTACGATATACTAATATTTCCACTTCTAATGATGACTATGACAATAGTCTTACAATGGTCACTATACCTGCCAATACCACGTCATTCACGGTTAATGTTCCCACCAATGATGATGGCATCATAGAGGCAACGGAAACCTTGGAAATAGAGCTTCAATTTGATGGATTCCCCTTAAATCCATTGGATTTAGTGGGTATCGGAACCATAACCGACAACGACGGCCTTGGCTCTGGAGAGGGCATTTCCGTGGCCGACTTTACCGTGGACGAGGGTGCCGGTACCGCAGACTTTGTCATCACCTATACCGGGCCTACCGTGGCAAACAGCTTTACCGTGGACTTTACCGTGGCCGATGGCTCCGCCATTGACCCGGACGACTACTCCGTGGCCACCGCGGGCACTTCCGTGACCTTCCCAGATGGAACCATCTCAGGGACCACGCAAGTGGTCACCATCAACATCGTGGACGATGTGATACTGGAGGCCAGTGAAAATCTTGACATTGCCCTGGGCGCCGTGTCCAACCCGCTCATCCCCGTCATCGATGGGAACGGCGTGGGCACCATTACCGACAACGACGGGCTCGGTGCCGGAGAGGGCATTTCCGTGGACGACTTCACTGTGGACGAGGGTGCGGGCACCGCCGACTTCGTCATCACCTATACCGGGCCTACCGTGGCGGGCAGCTTTACCGTGGACTTTACCGTGGCCGACGGCACCGCCGTTGACCCGGACGACTACTCCGTGGCCACCGCCGGCACTTCCGTGACCTTCCCCGACGGGACGGTTTCCGGAGACACCCAGAGCGTCACCATCAACATCGTGGACGATGTGATACTGGAGGCCAGTGAAAATCTTGACATCGCCCTTGGCGCAGTGTCCAATCCGCTCATTCCCGTCATCGATGGGAACGGTGTGGGCACCATTACCGACAACGACGGGCTCGGTGCCGGCGACGGCATCTCCGTGGCCGACTTTACCGTGGACGAAAGTGCGGGAACGACCAACTTCGTGTTCAGCTATACCGGACCTCCAGTTGCCGGACCCTATACCGTAAATTATACCATATCAAATGGTTCCGCTGTTCGTGACCAGGATTTCACAGTGCCCTCAATGACAGGTACACTGAACTTTACCGGCACTGCTTCAGAAACGGTAAATGTTCCTATTGGAATTGTTGATGACGCCTTGCTGGAAGGTAATGAAGACCTTACCATTACAATTAACAGTATCTCGAACACGTTGATAAACGTAGTTGATGGTGATGCCACGGGAACTATTAGTGATGATGAAGCAGGCGATCCTATTGGCTATTATGTGGGTGGATTTACAGAAGACGAAAGTGGGGGAACTGGAGAATTCACAATAACTTATAACGGCCCAACGGTACAAGATGGTTTTACTATGAGCTATGTTGTTTCAGACAGTTCTGCTACAAGACCTGAAGACTATACCATAGATCCATTTTCGAGCTTTGTGACATTCCCCGCCGGGTCAACTGCAGGAGACAGGCAGATTGTTACAGTTAGTATCGTAGACGATTCTATTATTGAAGATTTTTTTGAAGAACTTATCATTACGGTTCAACCACCAGCTTTACCAACGAACCTTCCGCTTCAACCTATTACGGTTCCAGCAACTATTATTGACAACGATGGGGGCGCAGGTAACGGAATTTCTGTTGCTGATTTTAGTGTTGATGAAAGCGTGGGCACAGCAAACTTTGTTGTTTCGTCCAACGTAGCAGTAGCCGCACCATATACCGTAAATTACACTTTATCAAACGGTTCCGCAGTACGCAACCAAGATTTCACAGTGCCCTCAATGACAGGTACCCTCAACTTTACCGGAGCAGCATTGGAAACCGTTGATATTCCGGTAGGAATTATTGATGATTTGATTTTAGAAGGAAATGAAAATCTAACCGTAACTATAAATAGTATTTCCAATACCTTGGTAAGTATTGTTGACGGTAATGCCACTGGCACCATTACCGACAACGACGGACTCGGTGCCGGCGACGGCATCTCCGTGGCCGACTTCACCGTGGACGAGAATGCCGGCACCGCAGACTTCGTCATCACCTATACCGGGCCTACCGTGGCGGGCAGCTTTACCGTGGACTTCGCCGTGGCCGACGGCACCGCCGTTGACCCGGACGACTACTCAGTGGCCACCGCCGGCACTTCCGTGACCTTCCCCGATGGAACCCTTTCCGGCGATACCCAGAGCGTCACCGTCAACATCGTGGACGATGTGATTCTGGAGGCCAGTGAAAATCTTGACATTGCCCTTGGCGCAGTGTCCAATCCGCTCATTCCCGTCATCGACGGCAACGGTGTCGGTACCATTACCGACAACGACGGCATTCCCGGGGTAACGGGCCTTACCATTAACGATGTCACCGTGAACGAGGAAGATGGCACCGCTGCCCTGACCGTGACCCTTACGGGGCAGTTACAGGACAGCTTTACCGTGGACTTCGCCACACAGGACGATACCGCAGTGGCCATCGAGGATTATACCGAGACATTGGGGCAGTTGACCTTTGCCGGGAACGATGGTGAGACCCAGACCATCAGCATACCCATTGTGGACGATGTTGTTCTGGAGAACCTGGAAAGTTTCAATGTTCTGTTGTCCAATCTCTCCACAACGGCCATTGGCATCTTGGACGATACGGGAGTGGTCTCCATCATTGACAACGAGTTTGACACCGATGGCGATACCATACCCGATGTTGTCGACATTGACGATGACAACGATGGCGTGCTCGACATCCTGGAGGGCGACGGCACCAGGGACACCGACGGCGACGGATTTGCCGACAGTGTGGACATCGATGACGACAATGACGGCATTCCCACGAACGTGGAGGCACAGACCACCGCGGGCTATGTACCCCCCACCGGGAACGACGCCGACAACGACGGCCTCGACGATGCCTACGAGGGAAGCGGGGACCAAGGACTCAACCCCGTGAACACCGACGGCGACGGAAGCCCGGATTACCTGGACCAAGATTCCGACAACGACACCGTGCCAGACAACAACGAGGGGAACGACTTCAATTTTGACGGTATTCCCGATTGGACATTCACTGGTACGGATACCGATAACGACGGTCTTGACGATGGCTATGAGGGCAGTGACGTGAACGATGGCTTTGACGTGAACGACGAGATCGACGATCCCGAAAACGACCTGCCCGACACCGATGGCACCGAGGATGTGAACTACCGCGATTTCGACGATGATGGCGACGGAATGGACACCCCGGACGAGGACATGGACGGTGACGGCGACCCCACCAACGACGATACCGATGGCGATGGCACCCCCGATTATCTGGACCCAATGGACAATCGTTTTATGGTGCCCGATTTTGAGGACATCACCATCATCTGCGGGGAACCCGTGCCGCCCGTGCCCACACTGGGCGACATTGGCGGCTGCGATGAACCGGTCGTGGTCTTCACCGAGGAGACCACCACCGATCCGGCAACCTCAGACCGTATGATCACAAGGACCTGGAACGTGAGCGATTCCTGCGGCAACACCGCTGTGATAGAACAGCTCATCTTTGTCCTGCAGCCACAGCTCCAAGAGGTGGCCATTGATATCTGCATAGAGGACGACCCCATTGACCTCAGGGATTCCCTACCGGAAGGGTTTGACACCAACGGGGACTTCGTGGTAACACAGGGAGCCCTGATCTTGCTGGATAGCACCTTTGACCCCAACGACCTTGAACTAGGCGAGTACACCGTGGAGTACACCTCCACCGACGGGGAGTGCAACTACTTCGTGGACTTCAACATAAACGTAAATGATGACTGCGTACCCTGTAACCCGGAAGACCTGGTGGTTTCCAAGACCATAACCGCCAACGGGGACAATATCAATGATTTCTTTGAGATCAGTGGTACGGAATTCTGTGACCTCACCTTTGATGTAATGATATTTAACCGTTGGGGAAACAAGGTTTTTGAAGAAAAAGACTATAAAAATACCTGGGGAGGGTTCTCCCCAGATAACAAGATTGGAAGTTCCGGTATGCTTCCAACGGGTACCTACTACTATATCATAAACGTTATGGGAGAAGAAAGCCAAGCCAAAGTCTTGAACGGATATATCTATCTGGGCGCAAATTAACCCTATTTGGGGTGTGCCCACATGGATGAAAAAGAGCCATTGACCGATGGAAAAACAGTAGAACGATTATCCGTTGGCTTTTAACGCAAAAGAAGCCAGGCGACAATCGTTAACCGTTAACTTTGTAATCCATAACCTACTTGCGCTTCTGTTTACAGAGGTTTTAGAATGTGAACATACCCCAATTAGCAACCATGAACAGCATCCAAAAGATACTTGCTGCGGCTAGCATTTTATGCAGTACCTTACTGAGTGCACAGCAGCTACCCCAGTTTACACAGTACATGTACAATACCATCTCGGTGAATCCTGCCTATGCCGGAAGTAGGGAAACGCTAAACGTGACCCTATTGCACAGAAACCAATGGCAAGGCCTTGAGGGAAACCCTAGAACCAATACCCTTTCCATACATGCACCCCTTCGAAACAAGCGCATAGGGCTGGGGCTTTCTTACATCAATGACCGTTTGGGCTTTGAGAACAGTAACTATGTTTACGGGGATTTCAGTTATACGGTACCGGTGAGCAACACCGTAAACATGTCCTTTGGCCTCAAAGGGGGCTTCACCAATTACAACCTTCAAAATCCCGATGCCGCCGATCCCTTTTTCAACTCCAATTTCAACAGCTGGTCACCCAATTTTGGCGCGGGCTTTTATATTGGTTCCAACAGATGGTATTTTGGTGCATCATCGCCCAGAATCCTCAACACAGATTTGAACGATGGGGAATTCCAGGCTCTGGAACGAAACAGTTACTACGGTATCGCGGGGCTTGTTTTGGATATTGCCAGAAATGTAAAGTTCAGACCTACCGTCATTGCCAAAATAACCAATGGTGCGCCCGCCACCTATGATGCCACCGCCAGCTTTCTGTTCGGTGAAAAATTTTGGATCGGGGCATCCTACAGGGTAAACGATGCATCCAACTTTGGTGCCTTGATGGACTATCAGATATCCAAGGATTTTCGTCTGGGATATGCCTACGATCTCCCAACCTCCGAGGTAAGGCCCTATACGGGCGGCACCCATGAGGTCTTTCTCATCTTTGAACCCGGAAAGAGGAAGACGGGACCCATAAAGTCGCCACGATACTTCTAGAGCGCATCAAACTATAAAAACATAAGGATATGAGAGGCTCATTGATGATCCTATTCTTCATTTTGTGCACCACCACGGCCTTTGCACAATATGGGGCCCAGCAGCGCGCAGACTACTATTTCAGCAAATTTTCCTACGCCAAGGCCATACCTGAGTATGAGGCCATGCTGGAGGGAGGGCTCAATACCACCCACGCCCACCAACAATTGGCAGAATGTTATCTGTTGATCAGGGAGTTTAAAAAGGCCATACCCCATTTTAAGGCCATTCTTGACAAAGAAAGCCTGCCCACCGATTATTACTTCAAATACGCCATGGCCCTTTACAGCGATGGCCAGCTCAAGGAATCTGAGAAGTGGCTCAAAAAGTACAAAAAGACGAACAAATCGGATTCTAGGCTAAAGCGCTTTCTCCAAGATGGAAACTTGGCGTCCGTGGTCTTTAACAGCAGGGAAAGATACACCTTGGGCGAGCTTACCTTTAATACGGAGCACAGTGATTTTGGCGCCTATGTACACAACAATAAAATTTACTTCGCATCCAGCAGGAAAGACGGCAGCAACACCTATGGATGGAACGATGAGCCCTGGTTGGATCTCTACTGGGTCTATGAGGATGTCCCTTACTATGAACCGGAGAAACTGGAGGGAAATGTCAATACCAAATACCACGAAAGCTCCTTGGCCTATTCAACGGACTATAAGAACGACACCATAATTTACTTTACCCGAAACAACTTTTTTAATAAAAAAGCCTCCTACGGTGCCGAAAAAGAAATAAACCTAAAAATATATACCGCCGAAAAGAAGGACAACAAATGGGTGGAATCCAGAAGTCTTACCGTGAACAGTGACTACTATTCCACCGGTCATCCCACCGTGAGCGCGGATCGCCGCCGAATCTACTACACCTCCGATATGCCCGGTGGCCTTGGCGGAACGGACATATACTACTCTGAAATACACGAAAGGGGCGGTATTGGGGAACCTATAAACGCCGGACCGGTGATCAATACGGAAGGCAACGAGATGTTCCCTTTCATTAATGAAGAAGGGCAGTTGTTCTTCAGTTCCGATGGCCACGTGGGCTTTGGCCAATTGGATGTTTTCTCTACCATAAACGACGAGAACGGGGAATTTGTGGATGTCATTAACCTGGGCACCCCCATAAACTCATCCAGTGATGATTTCGCCTATTTTGGGCTTCCCAACGGCATAGACGGCTATGTGAGCTCCAATAGGGAGGGAGGTAAGGGATCGGACGATATTTACAAATTCCGATTTTCCCCAGCACTGGAGGTGGAAGGCTATGTCACGGACGGCGTAAACAACAAACCCTTGGACAGCGTACAACTACAGCTCTTTGATCAACGATCCAATACCTTGGTGGCACAGACCACAACGGACACCAATGGGTACTATAAGTTTCCGGTAAACAGAAAAACCCCCTACATGATAGAGGCCGTCCGGCGAACCCATCCGCACAAAAATGTCTTTTTTGACACCTCCAAGATCCCCAGCGAGAGCAAGGTGTTTCGCCAGGACATTGTTCTGGACCCGGTAATGGACCTAAAACTATTGGCCAACCTCAACAAAATCTATTTTGATTTTGACAAAAGTGATATAAGGCCGGATGCGGCGGCCGAACTGAACAAGGTAATTCATGTCATGAACGAACTGTACCCGGAAATGATCATTTCCCTGGAGGCGCACACCGATCCGGTAGGTTCCCATGCCTATAATGACAAACTGTCGGCCAAACGCGCCAAAAGTACCTATGATTATCTGATCACCAATGGCATTGCCCCAGAGCGCATCCTTTCGTACAAAGGCTTTGGAAAAAGACGGCCCATAAATGGTTGTACCGGCAGGGCGGATTGCACCCCGGAAGAACTGGAACTGAACCGCCGAACCGAATTTCCGATGGCACAGATAAAGAATGGGGCTCCCGTGGCACGTTAAGAACCCACCAGCCCATTACCAAAAAGTCCTTCACGTTCGTGAAGGACTTTTTTGCTTTTCATTTCGTATGCACTGGGACTATTCCAAAACGCCGTCCACAATCCCGTAGGCGATGGATTCTTGGGCGTTCATCCAGTAATCCCGGTCAAAATCCTTGAGCACCTTCTCAAATTCCTGACCACAGTTATCGGCCAGGATCTGTGCGCTCAGCTCTTTGGTCTTGATGATCTCCTTGGCCTGTATCTCAATATTCGAGGCCTGGCCCCGTGCCCCTCCGCTGGGCTGGTGGATCATTACCTGGGCGTGGGGCTGTATAAAGCGCCTGCCCTTTTTGCCAACGGACAACAGAATGGATCCCATGGAGGCCGCCAGACCGGTACAGATGGTGGAGACCGGGCTCTTCAGTGCTTTGATGGTATCGTACATGGCAAAGCCGGAGGTAACGTACCCACCCGGGCTGTTAATGTACAATTGAATTTCCTTGTTGTTCTGCATATCCAAGTACATCAACCGGTCTATGACGTGCTTCGCCGTACCATCATCCACCATCCCCCAGAGAAACACCTTTCTCTCTTCCAGCATCTTTTCGTCAATGGCCTCTTGTATCTTGCCTTTTTTAGCGCTCATATCTTACTCTTGTGGTTAAGTGGCAAAATTAGTGAAATATTTAGTAAGGACGTACGGCAAAACGCAGGTGTTTGTGTCTTAGCCCGAAACCTCATCGTCCAGTTCCACCCGGCTCTCGGTCACTTCCTTTATGGGCACCACCAGCTTGCCCTTTTTGGTCTTGATCACCATCGTGATATTGTCTATGGCCTCTATGTGCCCTTCAACATCCTTGAATTTCACATGATCCCCCACCCCATAGATCTTACGGGTATAGAATGTGCGCAAAAGATCGGCCACGATCTCCCGTGAGCCCAGTCCCAGGGCCAGCGCAAAAGCCAGGAGAAAAGCACCCAGAAAAAGGGTAAAATTACTGGTGATCAAGGAAGTGTCCACGCCCGCCTGGTTCAAAGCGGTAATGGAAACAAAAAACACAATGAGGAAGAACAGTGCGCCGCTCACCATTTTTGATCCCCCTATGTGCATGGTCTCAAAGAGTTCCAGCACGGCCTTTTTCACCACGGTTGCCAAATAAAGGCCCCCGATCAAGATCAGAAGGGAACTGATCAGTGTGGGGAGGTAGCCAAAAAGGGAGTAAATGCCATCGGAAATGGCGGTAAAGCCCATGGTCTGGGCCAACACCACGGCAAACATCAGGATCAATAAGATTTTAACGGTGTCCAGGGCCACCTTCAACAGATCTACTTTCAACTGTTTGTCTCCAAACAACTTGGCGTCTGCCACCCTCTGGGAAAGCACATCTATTTTGGCCGCTTTCAACATCCGCTTTAAAATGAACAAAATAAGCTTTATGAGCAACCAGGCAATGATCAATCCCAAAACGCCCAAGATCAACTTTGGCACCAGTTCAACGGCCGATGACAACAAACCCCCAAAGCTGTCCATTAGGGTATCCTTTAATTCATTCAGTGTTTTCATGCGAAATCTTTCATTTTTTATTGGTTTTCATCAAGTCTGCGAACAGGTTGGCGTAATTGGAGGTAAACAAGGTGGCCATTTCCATAATGAGCTTGGCCATGGCCACATCGGACATCACTTTTTTTCGGAGCTCGGGGGGCACCGTTTTCAGGTCTTTCTGTAACGCCTTGAAGGGGTTTGGGGATTCTTCTGCCATTACGCAAGGGTTTTGTACATTTCAACAACTTTGGCCTTTGCCCTTTTAAGGCGCATCTTAATGGCAGATGGCCCCAGTTCCAAGAGGTCCTCCAATTCCCTTATGGACACCCCGTCTTGATACTTTAACAACAAAAGCGACTTATCTTCCGGGGGAATGAGTTCCAAGGCTTCCTTGAGCTTGGCCACTTGTAGGTCCAGCAGGCTCTCATCGGTGACCTCCATGGGCAGCTCACGTTCGCTATCGTCCAATGAATTGGACTTGTCACTGATTTTACGGCCGCGGTCCCGGTTCACGTAATTTACACAAAAATTATAGGTGAAGGAGTAGAGCCAGGTAGAAAACTTGGAGCGCCCCTGAAAAGAGGCCAACTTCACGAACAACATCAAGAACACATCCTGGGTAAGGTCTTCCGCCTCCTTCTGCGAACGTGCAAATCCATAACACTTGTTGTACACCATCTGGGAATATCTGTCATACAAGACCCCAAAGAGGGAGCTGTCCCGTTTTTCAACGATCTGCGCCACCAACGCCTCATCCGTAAGGTCTTTATGGGGGTCATTGGGGGTCGGTTCCCTTTGGAACTGGCTCCTTACCATGATCAGACACAACTTACGCAATAAGGTCACCCCAGTCAGTTTTTAACGCTACAAAAATAGCCATAAGAATCTTAATCTCTACCTTTGGGGCCAAAATGCGGCCATGATGACCAAATACCTTTTCCCCGCGGCCTTGATTCTTGTGCTCGCGGCAAGTTGCAAAACAGATAAAAAACAGGCCACCGCCCCCGTGATCGAAAAAGATACGGCAACCACCTCCATCTTGGAACAAGTGGCCCAGGCCCACGGTTACGCACAATGGAACGAGGTTGCCGAGCTACGCTTTGTGTTCAATGTAGATCGGGAGGGCAACCATTTTGAACGCAGCTGGAGCTGGAAGCCCAAAACCAATGATGTTGTGTACACCACCCGTGAGGATACAGTGGCCTATAACCGCCACCAAATGGACAGTACCCTGGCCAGGACGGATGCGGGCTTCATCAACGACAAATTCTGGCTGTTGGCCCCGTACCAACTGATCTGGGACCGGGACAGTTTTACCTATGAACATTCCAAAAGTGCAACGGCGCCCATCTCAAAGTCCCCGATGCAAAAACTGACCATTACCTACGGCGCCGAAGGCGGTTACACCCCGGGAGATGCCTATGACCTCTATTTTGAAGATGATCTGATCATCAGGGAATGGGTCTTTAGAAAGGGAAATCAAGAAGAACCCAGTATGATCACCAGCTGGGAAGATTACAAGGACCACAAGGGATTGAAAATAGCCACCATGCACAAAATGCCTGACAGTGATTTTCAGCTTTATTTCACCGAGATAGCAATAAAATAAGGCGTCGTTACCGAAGTGGTGGGGCGCCCAAAACCAAACGGCCATTTTGGCGAGCGGCACATTTGCTTGTTTGAAGAAAAAAGAACAAGTGTGCCCTTCCTTACCTATGAAAAGAACATTGCTTTTTATTTTTTTGGTCGGATATCTGGGCGTGTACGCCCAGCACGGCCAAAAGGGCACGGTGCTGTCCCTTGAAGATGGCACGCCCTTGGAATTTGTGAGTGTCTACAATGGTGCCGACCGTACCTTTACCAATGAAGATGGCCGGTTTCGGTTGGTGTCCCAACAAGACTCGGTCTATTTTTTTCTTCCCGGATACCAGCGTTTGGGCACCCTCCTATCTTCCTTAAAGGACACCATTTTCCTGAAAAAAAATGTAGTGGCGCTGGACGAAGTGGTGGTGACCAATGCCAAATCCATACTGCAACGCATAAAAGATTCCCTCGCGGTAAATTACCAGCTCTCCCCACATACCGAGACCTTTTTCCTAAGGGCCCTGCTGAGGCGCAATGATACCATGGTGCGCCTTCAGGACATGTACGGACGTGTACAAAGGAAAACCGCACTTTACACGGGCAACCTGGAATTGGAAAAAAAAGACTTCCAGGTGAATCTTATGCAGATGCGCCAATTGGGCATTACAAAGGACAAGGACAGGGTGTACTTTATTTTTCCGTCCTTTTACTTTATTTTCAAGGAATTGGTGCGCATCAATGCCATGGGCCCCGATTTTGAAGTCATTGAAAAACCAATGGAATCGTCCCAAGAGATCAGAGTGGAATTCAATAACAACAAAATAGATCGACCGGGCGGCTCTTCCGGACATTACATCATCAATGCCGGGGACAATGCCATACGTTACTTTGAGGCCATTACCCAAATGCCCTTGCCGGCATCACTAAAGGGAGAGAAAGAATATAGCCATCCAACCAAAATGGAACATTCCCTGTTCTTCGAGAAAAATGGGGAAAGTGGCCAATATTATATGTCCTACGGAAAGCTAAAGGCGGTTGTTGTGGTGCAACGGGAAAGACAAAAATGGCCGTCTTTTTACCAAATGGAAATCATACTCCATGTTACCGCGCCCCATAGCGACCCCAACATCAAGAGCAACGTAAACGAACACAAGGACCTGTTCAAGGTAAGGGCGCCCTACGATCAAGCGTTCTGGCAAAGCCAGAACCAATTACTGCTCACCCAGGAAATGCAGCGGTTCATTAAAAGGATGAGCAGTGCGGACAACCCCTACTCCGTCCGCGGAAATTTGGATTAGTTGGGTGGCCTAGCGCCTACTCCCCTTTCTCTTCAAGACCAGGGTTACCCCCAGAATAAACAGGGCACAGCACAGCAGGGTCACAAAGCTCAGTTTTAGGGAAGCGGTATCGGCCAGAAAACCGAGAATGGGCGGGGCACAGAGAAAACCCGCGTAGCCCGTGCCCGCAATAAAGGCAATGCCCTGGGAGGAATCCACACCCTGCACATTGCCCCCGATCCTGAAAATTTCCGGAATCATCACGGAAAAGCCCAACCCACAGAGGGCAAAGCCGCCAATGGCCCAGAAGGGGCCTTCCAAGAGCACTGCGCCATAGCCCAACAGGGCCAGGCCAGCGCCCACGGTGATCATTTTCACGGAACCCAGTCGTTCACTGATGCCATCCCCCAGAAAACGTCCCAGGGTCATGGTGATCTGGAATCCCAAAAAACCGGCGCCCCATAGGGCCTCCGGTGCCAAACTTATCTCTTTCAAGTACAGACCGCTCCAGTCCACAATGGCCCCCTCACTGCCCATGGCAATAAAGGAAATAAGCCCCAAAAGCAATAGGGGCCTAAAGAGATGAAAGCTGAAAGGCTCTTTTACCACCGGGGCCGCAATTTCCCTCCAATAGTGTTTGTAAAAGACAACATTTACCCCCAGTACCAGGGCCACGGCCAATCCCATGTGCAGCACGGGGTTGCCCAAGGGCCCAATGAGAAAACTGCCCAGGCCCGCAAGCACCCCGCCCAAGCTGAAAAATCCGTGGGAAGCGGCCATGAACTTCACTTGGTTCTTTTTTTCGATCTCGGTGACCAAGGTGTTCATGGCAATATCGGTGAGGCCATTGGTGGCACCGAACAGAAACAAGGCGCCCATAAGTCCGTAATAACTGGGGGCCAGTAAGGGGAGCATGGCCGTGGCACAGCTCAACAACACCCCGTAAAAAGTGGCCTTGCCCACCCCTACCCGGTTCACAATGGAAGAAGCAAAGGGAAAGATCACGAACACCCCAAGGGACAGGAAGAAAATGGCCCCTCCCAGCTGGGACTTATCTATGCCCAGACTTTCCTTTACCTCCGGAATGTAAATGGCCCAGGTACCGAACAGGATGTTGATACTGGCAAACACCCACGAGGGGCCAAAATAATGGGCATTGCCCAGGATAAGACGCAAAGACTTCATTGAGTTGCTGTTTTTGTGGTTGCCAGCCCATCTGGGAAGACCCACGTACTGGGGCATCGGTAGCTGGCCATGGTGGGGCTCCAGGACGCCATCAGTGTTCCAATATACCCTGTTTCAAGATGGTGCCAAAACGGAACATGTCTTCAAAGGAGCAATAAAAAGGGGCGGGCGCCAACCGAATAACGTTGGGCTCCCGCCAATCCGTTATGACCCCGTTCTGCATGAGAAAGTGAAAGAGCGATTTTCCCTCGCCGTGCAGAAATACGGAAAGCTGGCAGCCGCGTTCCTTGGGGGTAATGATCTCAAAGGAAGTGCTCACCTCCTTGTCCACCTCCCGCAAGATGAACTCCAAATAGGCCACGAGCTTGTCCCGTTTCTTGATCAGGGCGGGCATCCCCACTTCCTCAAAAAGGGAAAGGGAGGCCAGGTAGGGAGCCACCGAAAGTATGGGCGCATTGCTCAATTGCCAGGCATCTGCATTGGGCATGGGCTCAAACTCGGGCCGCATCAAAAAGCGGGTCTCTTTCCTGGTGCCCCACCAGCCCTCGAAGCGGGGCAGGTCCGTGCGGTCCAGGTACTGTTCGTTCACATAGATGCCCGAGGCGTTCCCGGGGCCGCTGTTCATGTACTTATAGCTGCACCAGGCGGCAAAATCTACCTTCCATTGGTTCAGTTCCAGGGCCACGTTGCCCACGGCGTGGGCCAGATCCCAACCCACAAAGGCACCCGCGGCCTTTCCGGCCTCGGTTATGCGGGCCATGTCCAGCACCTGTCCGTTGTAGTAATTGACACCTCCTATGAGCACCAGGGCCAGCTCCTCTCCCACTTCCGCTATTTTGTCCAAAAAATCCTGGGTGTGCCAATGGTGCTCGCCCGGCCGCTTTTTTACCTCCACAATGCACTCCTCCGGGTTTAGGCCGTGAAAGCGCGCTTGGCTCTGCAGCATGTACTGATCACTGGGAAAGGCCTTCTCTTCGCAGATGATCTTGAACCGTTTTGCGGTGGGGCGGTAAAAGGAGACCATTAAAAGATGGAGGTTTACCGTTAGGGTGTTCATCACCGAAATTTCCTTGGTCTTCGCGCCCACCACCTTGGCCAAGGGCGCGGCCAAGCGCTCGTGATAGTCCCACCATGGCTTTTCGGCCTGAAAATGGCCCTCCACCGCCATCTGGGCCCAATCTTCCATGACCTCATCCACATATTCCTTGGTGCGCTTGGGCTGCAGGCCCAGGGAATTTCCCGTAAAATAAATGACGTCTTTCCCATTCACTTTTGGAAAATGGAAAGCATCCCTATAACGCGCCAAAGGGTCTTGGGCATCCTGTTCCCTGGCAAATGTCAAGGTGTTCTTGAATTCCATATCTCTTTTTGGCAAAAGTACGCATATCAGGGCAAGTACACCTATACCAAAGACAACCGCATTTCCGCGATGTGCTTTTTAAGGCCCGCCTTGGCATAGGCCCTGATGGCGGCCTCGTTCCCCTCGTACACGGTGAGCCGCAGCTCCGTGAGCCCCCGTTGGGCCGCCCAAGCCTTTATATGTTCCAATACCAGACCGTTAATGCCCTTTCCGCGCCATTGGGGCACCGTGTACATAAAGCCCAGGTAGGCATAGGTGGTGTGGTCCAAATACGGTCTGGCCCGTTTTTCTTGGGCAAAGCCGCTTGCCACGATCTGCGTTCCGGCACAGGCCACCACCACCGTGGCCAATGGGGACGCCATTAAAGCGGGCAGATCGTAATAGTGCACTGGATCCGGTCTTATGGTGGGGTCAAAGGGGCGCTCTGCAGCAATGACGCCCTGCTCCAATTCCCAAAGCACGGGAAGGTCTTCCTCAGTGGCCTCTCTTAGGGTGATGTCCTTGTCCATATCCTTTTTCATTCCCTAAAAATAAGCCCTAAAAAGTTATTTTTGCAAAAAACAACGGATGCATTTCTTATCGGATTCGCTCGAGACCTACATTGCCCAGCACTCCCAGGATGAGCCGGAGCTGCTGCGCGAGCTCACCCGGGAAACCCACCTAAAGGTGCTCCAGCCCAGGATGCTCACCGGCCATCTCCAGGGCAGGGTACTGAGTGTGCTGAGCAAGATCATTGCGCCCAACACGATCCTTGAAATTGGCACCTATACCGGCTACTCCGCCCTTTGCCTGGCAGAGGGCCTACGGGCACAGGGCACCCTGCACACCATTGACGTGAACGAGGAACTTTATGCGCTGCAACGTCGTTTTTTCAATAAAAGTGGCTTTGGCGACCAAATTGTACAGCACACCGGCAACGCCCTGGACATTGTTCCGCATTTGGACGGGCAGTTAGACCTTGTGTTCATAGACGCCGAGAAAAGGGACTACAAGGGATATTTGGAGGTGGTGCTGCCCAAAGTGAGGCCGGGCGGCGTCATTTTATCGGACAATGTGCTCTGGTCCGGCAAGGTGGTGGAGCCCTTGAACAAAAAAGATCGCGCCACCAGGGAACTGCTGGAATACAACCGCTACCTCAAGTCCCATCCAAAATTGGATACCGTGCTCTTGCCCGTGCGCGACGGGCTTACCCTGAGCCGGGTGAAATGAGCGCACCGTACAGGTAACGGAACAAAAAGGCCGACACAATTCCCACCAAGGCGCCCACCAAGATATCCAACGGAAAATGAACGCCCACAAAAAGCCGGCTGGAAGCGAACAACAGCGGCCAGACAAAGAACACGGCGCCCCAGGCGATCTTGCTGCGCAAGAACAGATAGACCGCTGTGGCCACGGCAAAGGAAAGCGAGGCATGGCCCGAAAAAAAACTGAAGCCCCCGGCGGCCCTCAGTATTCGAATCGTCCGGTTGATGGACGGATCGTTGTTGGGACGCAGCCTGCCCACAATTTCCTTGGTCAGGTCCGTGACCGTGTGCACAAAAAGGGCCAATACCAAAATGGTGCCAATGATGTATAGGGCTTCTTTTTTGGGGTATTTTTTTAAGAACAGGTAAATGAAAAACAAAAAAAGGGGAATCCAGGTGGGGATGAGGGTCACGGTGGCCCAAAATACATCAAAGCTTTCAATACCAAGGCCGTTGAGGTAAACGAACAGCTCGCGGTCCCATTCCAAAAGGCGTGACAGCATGGGCCTATTTCCGTTTAATGGTTCCCGTTACGTCACTTATGTTTTTACGGACCTCGCTGATCCCTTTTTTAACATCGCTGCCAATACCACCGTCCAGGCTGTCCTTGATGCCGTCTATGTCCTTTTTAATGTCGGTGAAGGCACTGGTGTCCACCCCTTGTTTGTCCGCACTGCGCTGTATCTCTTGCTTTATATCCTCTGTGGCGTCTCGCAATTGGCGCATGCCCTTTCCCAGTCCCCTGGCAATGTCCGGAATCTTATCGGCACCGAAGACCATGACCACAATGAACAAGATGAAGAAGATTTCCCCTCCACTGATAAATAGAAAATAGCTTGCCATCATACCACAAATATACATAAGTTCTTGGGCCAAATAAAAAAGGCCCCGTTAATATCCCGGGGCCTTTTCTTAAAATTCCGCAAGGATCTATTGTTTCATACCGTCCTTAAAATTGTCAAATTCACTGGGTTGCTCCGTCCTGGGCCAGCTGTTGTTGGTGGTGTCTATGTCTGCCGTTTCCAGCTTTGGATCTACCAGCACCCCGGTAAGCTCCTTTTCCGAGGGCAGCACCACCTTGACCTCGGCATCGTTCTTGCGCCAAATTTCCGCGGGGTAGGTAATGTTCTTGGTGGAACCGTCCGCAAAGGTGTACTCCACAATGAGGGGCATGGGGATGCCGCCGGGCTTCTCATAGGTGACCTCGTAAAAGTACTTGGGCTGTTTAAGTGCGGCCCGTTCCCCCGGGGTCATGTTGTCCATCATGTACTCCTTTAGGGTCTGGGAATTTTCGGTCGGGTCCTTGCCCTTCATGGACAGATCGGCACCCTCTTCCTCCTCATTGGCCAAAAACACCAAGGGCACCAGGTCTGCCTCGGTCAGGTTTCTTTCGGCCATGTACTCCCGCATTTTCTTGTTGGGCTTATCGCTCACATAATATTTGTCTATGCCCTTGACGCCCATGTCCACGTAGTGCGTGGTGTAAAACCATCCCCTCCAGAACCAGTCCAGGTCCACGGCCGAGGCATCTTCCATGGTCCTGAAGAAATCCTCTGGGGTGGGGTGCTTAAATTTCCAGCGTTGGGAGTAGGTCTTGAAGGCGTGATCGAACAGCTCCCGTCCCATAACGGTCTCCCGCAAAATGTTCAGTGCGGTGGCGGGCTTTCCGTAGGCATTGGGCCCCAGCTGGTACACATTTTCCGGGTTGGACATGATCGGGGCCAGCGCGCTCTGGTCGCCGCTCATGTAGGGAACGATCTTGGCGGGCTCTCCCCTTCTGGAGGGGTATTTTTCATTGGGCGCAATGGCCTCGGGGTAGGTCTCCCCAAACTCCTGCTCTGCCACATACTGCATGAAGGTGTCCAGCCCCTCGTCCATCCAGCCCCATTGGCGCTCATCGGAATTGACGATCATGGGGAACCAGTTGTGGCCGATCTCATGGATGATCACACTGATCATCCCGAACTTTACCCGGTCGCTGTAGGTGCCGTCCTCGTTGGGCCTACCGTAGTTCCAACAGATCATGGGGTATTCCATGCCCTGGTTCTTGGCGTGCACGGAAATGGCCTTGGGATAAGGATAATCGAACGTATGCTCGGAAAAGGTCTTTAGGGTGGAAACCACGGCCTTGGTAGAGAATTCTTCCCATAGCGGATTGCCCTCCTTGGGGTACATGGAAATGGCCATCACGTCCCCGGAACCCAATTTAACGGCCTGCATGTCCACAATGAACTTGCGCGAGGTGGCAAAGCCAAAATCGCGCACCATGTCTGCCTTGAGCTTCCAGGTCTTGGTCTTTTCGGAAAAGCCTTTTTCCAGTTCCTCCACCTCATCCTGGGTCACGATCAAAACCGGCTTGTCATAGCTTTTTTTGGCCTGCTCGTAGCGGCGCATCATCTCCTTGGAATAGACTTCCTTCCTGTTCTGCAGTTCCCCGGTGCCGTCCAGAATGTGGTCTGCGGGCACGGTGATGTTCACCTCATAATTGCCAAAGGGAAGGGCAAACTCCCCACTGCCCCAGAACTGGTGGTTCTGCCATCCCTCCACATCATTGTAAACGGCCATTCTGGGAAAAAACTGGGCAATGACATAGGCCCGGTTCCCGTCTTTGGGGAAGTACTCATAACCCGATCGGGCCCGGTTCACGGTATGGTCGGGGATGTTGTAGTCCCACTTTATGGAAAACGAGGTCTTCTCCCCGCTCTTCAGGGGCTGGGGCAGGTCTATGCGCATCATGGTAAAATTAATGGTATGGGGCAGGGGCTTTCCGGCGGCGTCCCTTACGTGGTGGATGTTGAAGCCCCCATCAAAGGGTTCTCCCAAATATTCCTGCACAAAGCCTTCGGGCCGCTGTGCCAAGGGCACGCCACCACCGTTGCGCAGCGGTGCCTTGCTGTCCTTGGCGCGCACATTTTGGTCCAGTTGCACCCAAAGGTATTCCAGATCGTCCGGGGAATTGTTGGTGTAGGTAATGGTCTCTTCCCCGTACAGTTTGGCATTTCTATCGTCCAGGGTAATGTCCATCTTGTAATCTGCCTGCTGCTGGTAATAGTCCGGACCCGGTGCACCGGAAGCCGAACGGTAGGTGTTGGGCGTGGCAAACTCCTCGTACAGTTGCTTAAACTTGCTCTGGTTGTAGTGGCCGGGCTCCCGCTCCGTGCCCTCCGTTTCCTGGGCTGTTGCCAGGGCGCCCATGACAAACAGCATGGCGGCCAAAAAAGGTTGCAGTCTTTTCATTTTCAATGGTGATTTTAGCATCGCGGAAAATTACAGGTTTTGGGAAAGATACTATTCCGCCTGCTTTAAGTTTAACATTCCTTTAATATTGTTGCGCATCAGCACAAAACTTTTCTTTTTGTTTCCGATGTTCAGGTGCACCACGTTCTGTTGGTCCGGGAACATATCGGTGAGGATCTCATTGGTGAGCCCTATGCTGCGCACTTGCCCCAGCACCACATTGGGCACCTCTATGAAGAGAATGAGCATGTCCGCATCATATTTCTTTCCCAAGATGGCATAGGGCAAGGGCTCCCCGTTCACCTCCACCACAAATCTACTGCGAACGTACTGCTCCAGGTAGGCCACATCTTGCTCGCTCTCCTGGTCCGTTCCCAATTGGGCCTGGATGCCGTAGCGCTCCAGCAACACCGTGTTGGTATCGTCAATGAAGGTCCTGGTAACGATCTGCAGGGCACTGTCCTTTTCGGAGTGGCCCACGTTGGTAACGCTCAGGTAGAACTTGTGCACGGTGGCCATGGCCATAAGGGGCAGCAATACGATCAAAAGGGACTTTTGCAAAAGGTACATCACATTTATCTTTTGTTTTGGGCAAGGTGCAAGGGCCGTGCCAAAAATACATCAGTCCAGCGCATTGTGGTCACGGTACAGCGCACTTTTTCTTTTCAGAAATTCCCATAGCTTCATTCTGTCACGGGAATCCACCAGGCCCTGAAACGTGGTATCCACCTCACAGAAGTAAAAAAAATCGTCCAACGACCGCTGGGGCAGTCCCAGTTGCTGTATGTAAATGGAATCCGGAAAAAACGCCCGTACCCTTTCCGTGCGGGCGTACAGCCGATCCCGCTTTACCCGCTTCCTCAGCATTTTGGTACGCCCTGTAATACCGTTTATAATGGGGTTTAGGGAAACGGATCCCCCTGCCCCCATCCCGGAGGTGTTTCCACTAATGGTCATTTTCGAAGCTTCGCGCAACAAGCGCTCGCTCTGCGTAAACTTCTTTGCATAGGCGTTGGGCAGCCCCAGGGTAGATGCCGTATATACCTTTCCCCATCCCAAACGTTTCATATCGCGCGCCATGTCACCGGTAAGGTTGTACGGGGTAACGGTAACCTCTTCCAGTGCGGTGAGCGAAGGCTCCAAGGGCACGGAGAGCAGTTTGCTCCCATAAATGGCCTCGGTGACCACCACCCGCTTCTTTTTGTACTGTACGGCAGAAAAAACCAAGGTATCATTGAGGCGTGCCGGAATGGAGAAAAAGCCGTTAAGATCGGTTATGGTGGCCCTTTTGGTGGTACTATTGAGAACATGTGTGGCGGCCACATCGCCGTCCTTGCTGGTGACCCGGCCCTCCAACGCTTTCGTTTGGGGCTCTTGGGCCGTGAGGGGAAGGGCAAAAAGGGCAAACAAAAAGCCGCTACTTCTCCTCATCCAGGCCTTCCAAGAAAAGTTTGCTGTTGTTCACCAGCCCATCTATGAGCTGAAATTCATTTTCCTTTTTCATCAGGGACCTTGCCGGCATGCGCTCGTCACAGAAAAGAAGAAAGGCATCAATCTTGTCCCTCGGAATTTTTAGGTCCACCACAAAAAACTGGTCGTCATACACCTTGCGCAGCACCTCGCTGAGCAAAAGTTTTGGCGCCTCGTCCTCGTTGCCGGTATCGGTGCTCTTAAAGATGGCCCGGAAGATGTTCACAAAGTTAATGCCATCCTGCATGCCCTGCTCGGTTTGCGAGAGGGCAATGTTTTCCACTTCCGTGCTACGATCCACTTCGTACTCAAAGGACTTGAACTCCTCGTTCTTCAACTTTAGAAAACGTTCCTGGTCCTCTGGGGTAACGATCACCTCGTCCAGCTCCGTGACCTTTTCGTTCACCTCCACCACCAAGCGGTTGTTCTCCAAGATCTCGGGGGTAATGGTCACGATTTCCAATTGGTAGTTTACGGCCATGAAGAGCAGTTCGTCCCCTTCCTTGACCCGTATGGCAAACTCACCGTTCTCATTGGTTATGGTGGCCGTCTCCGCGGTGGAGTTTATGACGTTCTCATTGGGCACGCTGGTGTTACGGTACATGACCTTTCCCAGGAGCAGCCTGCGGTCTTCCCCTTGGGACATCCCATAAAAACTGGTCAGGGCAAACAGGGCAATCAGGATTTTTCTTAACATGGCAATCTTCATAATCGTGTTGAAAAAGCGCTTTCCCAAAAGCTTCCAAAGGAGGGTCCCAGGGGAAAACAAGGTTGGGAAAACCAGCTTCTGCCGCTAGACCCATTATGGCCCCAAGATAGGAAATTCGCACCTTTACCACATCATAATTTATGCCAAACCTCCGTTCAACGATCATTGCCACCGCTTTAACCAAGGGCAAACCAATTTTAAATGAGAAGCTTAGGTTAATTCCCAGAGAATCCTATTTTTGTTCTTACCCCTATTTTTAATGTTGATAAACCGTTGGGATGAGAAATGCAATTTGGATGGTACTGCCGGTTTTACTTTCCTTTATGGCGGCAAACGGGCAGATCAAGATCGGGGACAACCCCCAGGACTTGGATCCCGCCTCCGTTCTGGAGCTGGAGAGCAGTACCCGCACCTTGGTCATTACCCGGGTGAGCACCGCACAAATGGAGGCCATAACCCCAAGGGCGGGCGCCTTGGTGTACAATACCGATGCGGCCTGTGTGCACTATTACAGCGGTACGGCGTGGGTAAATCTGTGTGAGGCCTCCGGATCGGAGCTCACCAATGAGCCGGTGCTGAACCTGGCCAGCACCATTAGCGTGGAGGCCCGGCCGGAAGGCTACAATCTGGAACTGCTGCCCAATAGCGTACGAAGCGCCAATATCCTGGACGGCAGCATCAACGCCAACGACATCCAGGACAACTCGATCGGACAGGAAAAGCTGGGGGCCGACTCCGTGGGCTTTGAAGAACTGCGGGACAACAGCGTGGGCACGGCAGAGCTCAGGGACGGCACCATAAGGCCCAATGACTTTGAGGCCACCAATGTGGCGGACCAAGTGTTGGGCACCGATGAGAACGGTGTGGTCTCCTGGCGCAACGTGGCGGACCTGACCAGTGTGAACACGGACAACACCCTGACCGGCACCGGAAGCCTGGCAGAGCCCTTGGCCCTGGCCGCCGCCATCCAGGCCGCCATTGTGGCCAACACCGAGGGCTTGGCCGCCCACCTGCTCGCAGACGGGGATACGGAGATTGGGAATGAAATACAAGATGCCGCCGAGGTGGAAATTGCGGCCATTGCGGGCATCAATGGGGCCAACGTACAACGGGCCTTGGAGGAGCTACAAGGCAGTGTGGCCAACCTGAATGCGGGCGGAGGCAATACGGACGAGCAAGAATTGGACACGGACGACACGCCGGGCCAAGTGTCCATTACCAATGGCAATGCCATTACCCTCAATGTGGACGATGCGGATGCGAGCCCCATGAATGAGTTGCAGGATCTAGCCCTAACCAACAATGTGCTCACCATCACCGACAATCCTACCGCAACGGCAATAGACCTGGCCACCTACCTGGACAACACTGACGAACAAACTGCGGATCTGGTTCCCGTAGCCGCCCTGCCCATCAATTACACCCCGTTGAGTCCGGATGTGGAGGGACACCTAGGTGGTATCGATGCGGCACTTATAGCAGGTGGTGGCGGTGCAGTATCTGCGGACCAACAAACAATTACGGGAGTGGGATCCGATGTTGACCCATTTAAAGTGGCATTGATTGGTTCTCCCCAGATTGAAAACAGCACTATTTTAGCCGAGGATTTAAACAATATGGGCGCACAGCCCAACGAAGTTCTAAAATGGAATGGAACAGAATGGGCTCCTTCCCCCGATGAAGTAGGCATCGGTGGCACGGGCATAACAGCTGGAAACGGGTTGGTTTTAAATACCAATGGAAATATTTTGGACATTAATGTGGATGATGCTAGCCTTGAAATAAGTGCTGCCAGTACTTTACAGGTAAAAGATCTAGGCATTACAACGATTAAATTGGGAGCAAGTTCAGTCACAACCGATAAAATCGCAGACGGCGCCATCACGGCAGCAAAACTCGACGACGACGTCGCTGGCAACGGCCTGGCAAGGAACGCGGCAGGGGCACTGCAGCTCATCCCGGGCAACGCCCCTGACCAAGTACTTAAATGGGATGAAGTCCTGGGCGAATGGACGCTCGCAGTCGATGCCACCGGGGGAGGCGCTGTTGTGGACCTGGACCCGGACGACGGGCTATCGGATTTTGACCCCGTGGCAGGCTATGACGTACAGGTGGACGGAACAACGATCGAGATAAACCCCACCGACCAACTGCAGCTTAGGGACGGCGCCATCACGGCAGCAAAACTCGACGACGACGTCGCCGGCAACGGCCTGGCAAGGAACGCGGCAGGGGCACTGCAGCTCATCCCGGGCAACGCGCCGGACCAAGTGCTGAAATGGGACGAAGTCCTGGGCGAATGGACGCTCGCAGTCGATGCCACCGGGGGAGGCGGTCTTGTGGACCTGGACCCGGCCGACGGGCTATCGGATTTTGACCCCGTGGCGGGCTATGACGTACAGGTGGACGGAACAACGATCGAGATAAATCCCACGGACCAACTGCAGCTGAGGGACGGCGCCATCACGGCAGCTAAACTCGACGACGACGTCGCTGGCAACGGCCTGGCAAGGAACGCGGCAGGGGCGCTGCAGCTCATCCCGGGCAACGCGCCGGACCAAGTGCTGAAATGGGACGAAGTCCTGGGCGAATGGACGCTCGCAGTCGATGCCACCGGGGGAGGCGGTCTTGTGGACCTGGACCCGGCCGACGGGCTATCGGATTTTGACCCCGTGGCGGGCTATGACGTACAGGTGGACGGAACAACGATCGAGATAAATCCCACGGACCAACTGCAGCTGAGGGACGGCGCCATCACGGCAGCTAAACTCGACGACGACGTCGCTGGCAACGGCCTGGCAAGGAACGCGGCAGGGGCGCTGCAGCTCATCCCGGGCAACGCGCCGGACCAAGTGCTGAAATGGGACGAAGTCCTGGGCGAATGGACGCTCGCAGTCGATGCCACCGGGGGAGGCGCTGTTGTGGACCTGGACCCGGCCGACGGGCTATCGGATTTTGACCCCGTGGCAGGCTATGACGTACAGGTGGACGGAACAACGATCGAGATAAATCCCACGGACCAACTGCAGCTGAGGGACGGCGCCATCACGGCAGCAAAACTCGACGACGACGTCGCTGGCAACGGCCTGGCAAGGAACGCGGCAGGGGCGCTGCAGCTCATCCCGGGCAGCGGGCCGGACCAAGTGCTGAAATGGAATGATACTTCTGCAAGTTGGGAATTGACCAATGCTAGTGATTTGAACAGTATAGCCAACACAAATTTAAATTTCACAACAAATACAAGACATAACCTTAATACATTCAATTTGATATTCGAAGGACCAGGTAATATTGGAATTGGGGAATTTGGAGCTATTGGCAACCCACCTGCACCGGACAACAAATTAGATGTAAACGGCCAAATACGGGCAAGGGATGGCTTTGCCGCGAGCCCGGGAACAGTAGGTCAGCCCTCATATGGTTTTTACACCAATGGCGATACCGACACAGGGATGTATAGAGCGGGCAATAATCAAATCGGCTTCTCAACAGGAGGGATAGCCGCATTGTTAATTGATGAAAATCAAAATATAACCATACCAAACGGATCTGTTACTGTAGGCGCCAATGTTGTTCACCCCGACTACGTCTTCCAAAAATATTTCACGGACCACTCTTCCATCAACCCCAATTATCAATTTAGGAGCTTAGGGGAAGTCGAGGCCTATGTAAGGGCCAACCATCATTTACCGGGGGTAAAATCGGCCGAGGAGGTAAAAAAGGAAGGGGTCTGGAACCTCAGTGCCTCCAACCTGCAAAACCTGGAAAAAATAGAGGAACTCTTTCTCCACACCATAGCACAGGAGAAAAAAATAACCGCCCTGGAAACCGAAAAAGAGGCGCTGGCCTCCCAACTGCAACAAATGAAAAAAGACATTGAAGCCCTTAAGAAAGCCTTGCAACACGGAAAAAGCGATGAAAAATAACATCCTGTTTGTACTGGCCACCTCCTTGGGATGTCTGGTTCACGGCCAGACCGCCCTCTACAACAATGGAAACATCCGCATTCACGAGACGGGCAGCTTGGGGTTTCATACCAACCTCATCAATGATTCCCCGTTTGACAATAATTTGGGGCTGGCCGGTTTTTATGGCACGGACCTGAGCGTTTCCGGTACCGTGGTGCCGCTGTTTCACGATGTGGAGCTGGCCCTGGAAAATGCCCTGCAACTGCAGCTCGGGGTCGATGTCCAGAACAACACCAATTTTGTATTCGGCAATGTGGACACGGACCGTGCGCAGCCCAACCTGTACTATACCTTTGCCCAAAACGCGGGCTATAACGGGGAAGGCAACCTGAACAAGGTAAACGGCTATGCGGCCATGGCCAATAAGGCCAATTTTCTCTTTCCCATAGGCAGCGCCGTGCAGTTGCGCCCCTTGGGGCTCAATTCGGCCCAGGCCCAGCCCTTTGCCAAGGCGGCCTATTTCCCGGAGGATCCCAATGCCCCCGTTTCCATTGCCGCTTCCTACGGTACGGAACGTTTTTCAAGGGAACTGGGAGGTGTCTCCAACACCGAATTCTGGAAATTGGAGGCCCCTTTGCCCGCCACCGTGAGCCTGAGCTGGAACCCACAGAGCAATATGGCCCAGCTCACCTCGGACAGTAACTTGATCGTGGTGGTGGGCTGGAACGTGGCCAACAACCGCTGGGAAAACCTGGGCGGCACGGGACATGGGGGCTCCTTGGAAGAAGGGGTGGTACGCTCCAATTCCTTTGTGCCCAACGATTACGCGGCCCTGGCCCTTGGGGTAAACCGCGATGCCCTGGAACCCTTGGAGTCGGACTTGTTTGAGCTGGACAATTTCTACGTCTCGCCCAACGGCGATGGCATCAATGATGCCCTGGTGATTCCCCAACTGACGCAATCGCCCAACAACCTGGTGCAGATTTTTGACCGCTACGGACTCAAGGTCTTTGAAATGGCCAATTACCGCAATGAATTCACCGGCACGGCCAACACCGGGGACCTTGTGCTCTCCCCCCAAGACGGCCTTCCCGCGGGCATCTATTTCTATCTCGTAAAAATGCACGATCTAAACCTTGACTACCAAGGCTTTATCTATCTCGCCAATCCATAAGTTTTTTCTTACAAATAATTGTTTTTCAGGCCATTGGCCTTGGGGAAAGGTTCTTAAAAAAGGGTGAAATACGTTAAAAAGCGGTGTTCGCCACAGCTTTTGCCACCTACACAACAATAAGCCTCCCAAGGCCTTAAAGTCTGGCTATTTTTAGGGTGGAATTTAACCTAACCCTCCCCTAAAGATGATTTCAAAGCATTTCCTTTGGATATTTCTTGTCCTTGGTCTGCACGCCCTCCAGGCGCAGGTAAAGATCGGGGAAAATCCGAACGCCATAGACCCTGCCTCCATTGTGGAACTGGAGAGCACTGACAAGGCTTTGGTGCTCACCAGGCTCACCACGGCCCAGATGATGGCCATACAGCCCTTAAATGGGGCCTTGGTGTACAATGTGGACAATAGCTGCCTGCATTATTTTAACGGCAATGGATGGGTAAATCTATGCGAACTTTCCGCACCCACGCCGTTTACCTACAGTGATAACGGCGATGGCACCATTACCCTGAGCGACGGCAACGGGAACGACCTCACCTTTAACGGCGCCCCGGAGACCACCACCGTGCTTTTGGACAATGGGGACGGCACCTACACCTACAGAAATGAGGCCGGGGACGAGACCATCATCAGCTTGACCGCCTCCGACAGCCAAACGCTGAACACCGACGGTACTGCGGGCAACCTGGGCATCTCCAATGGAAACACCATTGCCATGAACGTGGATGATGCCGATGCCGATGCGCAAAACGAAATTCAAGATTTGATTTTTTCGGGCAACCAGATTAGCCTAAGCAACGATCCCGATGCCACGGTGATTGATTTATCGGGGTTTGACACCGACGCCACGGACGATTTCGATGGCGATTGGAACAGCTTGTCCAGCATCCCGGCTGACATTGCCGATGGCGATGATGACACCCAGCTCACCGACGCCCAGGTCGCCACCGCAGTGAACAATGAATTTCCGAACCTCGACACTGACGCCACCGACGATTTCGATGGTGATTGGAACAGCTTGTCCAACATCCCGGCAGACATTGCCGATGGGGACGCCGATACCCAGCTCACCGACGCCCAAGTGGCCACGGCGGTGAACAATGAGTTCCCAAATTTGGACACCGACGCCACGGACGATTTTGACGGGGCCTGGGGAAGCCTTACCGGTATTCCGGCTAATTTGGACCTTGATGCCACCGATGATTTCGATGGCGATTGGAACAGCTTGTCCAACATCCCGACCGACATTGCCGATGGGGACGATGACACCCAGCTCACCGACGCCCAGGTCGCCACGGCCGTGAACAATGAGTTTCCGAACCTTGACACCGACGCCACCGACGATTTTGACGGGGCCTGGGGAAGCCTTACGGGCATTCCCGCTAATTTAGATTTGGACGCCACGGACGACTTCGATGGCGAATGGGGCAGCCTGGCCAACATCCCGGCTGACATTGCCGATGGCGATGATGACACCCAGCTCACCGATGCCCAGGTCGCCACCGCGGTGAACAATGAGTTTCCGAATTTGGACACCGATGCCACGGATGATTTTGACGGTGCCTGGGGAAGCCTTACGGGCATTCCGGCCGACATTGCCGATGGCGATGACGACACCCAGCTCACCGATGCCCAGGTCGCCACGGCGGTGAACAATGAGTTTCCGAACCTCGACACCGACGCCACGGACGACTTCGATGGGGCCTGGGGAAGCCTCACCGGAATTCCCGCCAACCTCGACGTGGATTCGACCGACGATTTTGATGGCGATTGGAACAGCTTGTCCAACATCCCTGCCGACATCGCCGATGGCGATGACGATACCCAGCTCACCGACGCCCAGGTCGCCAACGCGGTGAACAATGAATTTCCGAACCTTGACACTGACGCCACCGATGATTTTGATGGGGCCTGGGGAAGCCTTACGGGTATTCCCGCCAACCTCGACCTGGACGCCACCGATGATTTTGATGGCGACTGGGGCAGCTTGTCCAACATCCCGGCAGACATTGCCGATGGCGATGACGATACCCAGCTCACCGATGCCCAGGTCGCCACGGCCGTGAACAACGAATTTCCGAATTTGGACACCGACGCCACGGATGATTTTGACGGCGAATGGGGCAGCTTGTCCAACATCCCAGCCGACATTGCCGACGGCGATGACGATACCCAGCTCACCGAT